>NZ_KV818463.1:0-61039 GCF_001814945.1 Corynebacterium sp. HMSC066C02
GGTTCCTGGCTCGGGTCGTCACCGGGCTCTTCGCTCGGCTCCTGGCTCGGATCGTCCGTCGGTCCCTCGCACTTGCACTTGGTACCGACGCGCAGCTTGCGCGGCTGCGGGTCTTTGATGACTTCCTCAGAAGTCTCCGGATCGCCCTCCGGCACGCCGTCCTTGAGCTTCCAGGTCTTGGTTACTTCCTTCTCACCGAACTGGCCAGCCTGGTCTTCAACGACCTTGCCAACCTCCATGTCCGGGTCGTACTCAATGATGGTGTCGTAAGGAGTGTTCTCCTTGTACTTATCCGTCAGCTCAGTCTCGTGGTGGTCCGCAGGACCAACCTCGATGATGTGCGTGGTCGGATCACTGATCTTCTCAGTGGACTCGTCCTTTGTCGCCTCACCGTTCTCGGCATTCACCTTAACGGTGTGCTTAACCTCGCCTTGCTTGCCCTGCTGGACAACCTTGGTCTCGCCCGGCTTCAGCGCAGGGTTAACTCGCACCTCAACCTCGAACGGAGTGTGCTCATTCCATTCGATGACCGTGGATGCAGGCTTGCCCTTAGTGCCGACCTTGACGATCTTCTTGACTGGATCGGCAACACGCTCGATGTTGGTCTCCGAACCCGTGACCTTTGAATTCTCAATGGTCTTGGTCGTTGTAACCTTGTCTTTACCCAGCTTGCCCTCTTGGACGGTCTCCTGGGTACCGGCTTCCATCGTGTCATCGAAGATGACCTCGGTCTCAAACGGAACATCAACCTCGTGCTCGGAGGTGTCAGAGCCTTCGGTCTTGCCACCAACGCGGATGATCTGCTTGACCGGTTCCTTGGTGCGCTCGGTGGTGATTACAGGGTCGCCAGAAGGTTGACCGTCGACAAGCTTCTGCTTAGTCGTAACGGTCTCTTCGCCTTCTTCTCCCTCCTGGTCAATAACCTGCTTGCCAGCCTCCAGGTTCGGATCGTACTTAACCTCAGTCTCGAACGGGATGCGGTTCTTGTCAGTGAAAACCAGTTCCTGATCCTTAAGGCGCGGGCCGTACTCCACGATGCGTGGCTTCGGGTCCTTGGTCACGGTATCTGACGTGGTCTTTACCGTCGGGACACCGCCCGGCTCGAGCGTGGCGTCGAACTTCGCAGTAATCGTGCGCTCGCCAGCTTCGCCCTCCTGAACGACCTTTACCTCACCCGGCTTGAGTGCCGGGTTCGGACGCATGATGGTGTCGAAACCGGTAGACATCTTCCAGGTCATTTCATCGGTAGCCTTTGCGGGTTTGGTACCAATGACGACGACCTCATTGACCGGTGCCTTGGTTTGCGACCAGTTGCCCTTAGGGTCCTGTACCTCTGTACCCGGAACACCCTCGGTTTCGACCTTGTAGGTACCCTGCGGGACGGTGTCATCGAACTTGTACTCAACATCGAACGGCACCTCGCGAGTCGGGGCATCCTGGATGTTGATCGGTGCATAGATCCGATCAGTGGAACCATCAGAATATGTCACCGTGACCGGAACCTTGATAGAGTCACCCGGCTTCGCGGTCTTCGGTGCGGTAGCAATTACATTGCCCTTGTCATCCAAGCCTACGAGCCAGTCACCGTTGGCTGTCGTAACCGTGTACGTCGGGTTACCAAACTCGTTTTTATCCTCGGTTGCCGTGTAGCCATCAGCCGGAGTGATCTTGTATGGCTGTTCCTTCGCCACGGTAATACCGTCAGGCAGCTCAATGGTGAGCGGTGAAGTCACAGTCTCGCCTGGGAACGTAGTCTCTGGTGGATAGGTCGGATCAACCTCGAAGTTCTGAGTCAAGTTCACCACAGTGGTAACTGGAGTCTCGTCGGTCGAACCATCGGGGTACGTCACCGTGACGTTGTGTACGTGCTTGTCACCCGGCTTAGAGTCAGCGGGCGGGGTTACGGAAACCTCACCGGTCTTCGGATCGATCGTGTAGGTCCATCCGTCAACGGTGTCCTCAGTTTTCGGCTTGCCGCCGTCCATGCCGAAGGAGAAGGCCGTGCCGTCCGGTGCACCGTCCCGGTTAACGGAACGCTTCACCTCGATGCCTGGCTTGGTGGATTGAACCGGGTAGGTAGGCTCGCTGATGTCCTTCTGGTTCTCCTTCACATTGAACGGTGCGAAGACGGTGTCAGTGGAACCGTCGTAGTACGTGACGGTAACAGGGATATCCACACCGTCACCAGGTCGAGCGTCCTTCGGTGCGGTGGCGGTGACGACACCGTTTTCGTCGACGCTGACCTTCCATCCATTGAAGTCTGAGGGCACCTGGAAACGCTTCGAAGGATCCTTAGCGAGGTCGCGTTCAGGAATCCTCGTTACTTCCGTAATTTCGGACTTGACTGTTCCACCAGGCGTGGTGTTTTGCAGCAAGTACTGTGCCTCATAGACCTGCCGTACTTCCGCCTTAACGACGACTGTGGCGATGGTCTTATCAGTCGAACCGTCCTTGTATGTGACACGAACAGGGATATCTGCGGAAGTTCCAGGCAGAGCAAACTTGCTGATCGGAGTGGTGATGACGCCCGTAACCGGGTCAATCTTCACATCTTCCCATTTCAGGTTGCGGGGTGGATCAATATATTCCGGGTCATTCGGATCCGTGATGATGGAAAACTTCGGTTCAGCAGCATCGTACAGGTTAGTACGATCCACCTGGCTAACCACTAATGTACCGGGTTGACCACTAACCGTCGGATACAAGGGGTCATTCGTACGCGCGTAGGCATCGATGACCGTAAACTCAGCCGGAACAGTAGCCGTGGAACCATCCGGGTAGGTTACTTCTACATTGACGGTGACAGTCGTACCATTCTCCACTGTCACATTCGGGGTTGCGGTAACCGTACCCTTCTCATCAATGTCGAATTCCCAGTCCTGCGGCAAGTTATCAGGCAATTTGTACTTAGCAAGTGTCGGATCAGGCAACATCGTATCGATATCCGAACTCACCTTCTCCCCTGCCTTAGTCACCTGCGCAGGGTAGGAAGCGAAGTCCTTGCCGGTGCCATCACCAATAACGTTGATGGTGCCGGTCACCACCTGTGGGGTAGCGCCCGTAGCGTAGTAAGCCTTCACTGGGATGGTTAGTCGCGCGCCAGGTATAGCTGTTTCCGGAATCGTCGAAGTCAGCTCACCAGTATTCTCGTCGATAGTGACTGTCCAGTCACCATACTTGTACTCCAAAGAACCGTCGGGGAAGGTATAGCGATTAGGTTTCTCGTCATCGGCGCGACCGCCCAAGCCAAGCTCTGGCAAGGTTGGCTGAAGCGTAACCGTTTCATTTACGTGGCCAGACTCCGCGGTGTAGTCCGGCACCTTGATCGCATTGACGATCTGGAAGGGAACCTCAACGGTATCGGTCGTCCCATCTGGGTAGGTAGCGATAACCCTCGGCAAAATCTTGGTGTTGTTCGCAGCAGCTTCCGGGGACGTTGCCCTGACTTTGACGGTGCCATCATCATCGACCGTTACTTTCCATCCTTCCGGAACGGACGCAGGGTCAACATCAAAAGACTTGGGCCGGACTGGGTCGTATCCCTCAAAGCTGGGCTTTAAATCAAGCTCGGAAACAAGTTCCTTACCTGCTGGGCCCTCAACCGTTCCCCTGACAGCTAATTCCGTAACCTGAGTATCGTTCGGGTCGATGACAGCGAGCAGCGGAATAATATCTTGCGAGCCATTGGAATAGGTGACGATAACACGAGGCTGAGCGAACGTGCCCGGCATCGGATTAGCAGGTGTTGTGACGGTGACATCGTAAGTGTTTGGATCTAGTTTGGCGTCCCAACCTTTATAAACGTAGCGCTTATCAAGCTTCACCTCGGCTTCGACGCCGCCATCCTCACGCCTCCTCACCAGATCAGCGATCTTGTCACCAACCTGCTTATAGGTAAGAGTTTGGGGCCCAGTGACAACTGTATTCGAAGTCTTATCAACGCCAGAGGTCACTGATTGCTGGACCGGCGAATACTCCGGATCGTGGAACTGAGTGTCGTCGAAACTCCACTGATTGTTACTCACTACGTTGGCCTTATTGTAGCGAGAAAGCGAATTAGAGCTATCAAAAGCACTGCCTTCGCCGTCATTATTCGTCTCAGCGGCAGCTTGAAGCTGCTCCACAGAACGCGGCTTTGCCAACACGCTAAACCGCATGCCCTGCTGTTGACTCAGCTTCGTACCCTTGTACTCCGGCATGGTGTAGAAAATCTCGCCGGTGGTCTGGTCAATACGCACGCTCGACGTGCCACCACCGGAAGCAGCGGTGTCGCTCGTACCGATGAAGCTACCCTGGGCGTCGTAGGCTTCCACAACCATGCGGGACAGGGAATCATCCACGCCCTCGCCTTTAATCGCTGGAACGTTAATCTTGCCGACCTTGAGCTCTTCATCCGGCCTGATCACCAGCTTTTCTTGGTTCTCCCACGATACCGAGATCGGGTTACATTCGATGTTCTCGCTCGGCCACGGATTCACGACGGCCGTAAAGGCTGCAGATTCTCCCCGGGTGGCCCTAGTCTTTGGGTCGGGATTTTCCTGCTTATAGTTGCCCTGCCAGGCGTAACGTACCGGGTTAGCGGAAGTGGCCTCAGCGAACTGCTTGACTTTCTGGTCAGTCAGTTCCGCGTTGAGATTTAGGTTTCGTTGTTGCCTAGAAGCAGTAATATCGAGGATTTCGTCGGCTTTGTGAGTGACAATCTTGTCGACAAATGTCCGGCCCGCATCCATAGCGGGAAGTTGCGCTGCATCGAGATAGGCACCCATAAGGCCTGAATTGGAAAAGCTCCAATCAGCGAACGTGCGGTCCTTCGAGTTATCAAAGGAAACACTCAAGCCCCAGGCTTTCTTGTCGGGGCTGGATGCAGACGGCTCAGAAGTATACCAGCTGAAACCAGCCTGGCTGCCCTTCGGAGTGCTTTCTGAGACAACACACGAGCCAGCCGGCAGATCCGAGGCCTTCTGGGCATCCTGCTCCACCGCTCCCGACTTGTCGCGGATACCCCCAGAGAACTCCGCGGCAGTAGCGTCAGGGACCACCGTATTAAAAGAGGTGATACTGAGGCCGCTCAGTGCGAGCGTAATAGCAGAAAGAGCTGCCACCCCTTTACGGGAGGAGCGCAGCCGGGTGGAGCGATTTTTTGGCGCATTCATTACTAAAAGTCCTTTCAAATGCAGCACTCTGCCTCGCCCTCTGAGCGCGGAATACCCAAAACCCCTGTGGATTATCAAGTTATTTCCCCACGGCTACCCCAGAGAATAGACAGGGAACAAGCAGACTATCCCTATAAAGAGTACCTCTCACTTCAGACATAAGCAAGGAAAAACTTGTCTAACCTGTAGTTTTAAAAAGCCAGTGCACGTTTCATGTGAAGGATGAACTTCACAGAATCTCCCGGTTTGCTAAGTTTTAGAGATTTTCCTCCCATTTCCGGGCGTTAGCGGTGCAGGCAGTCGGCGCCAAGCAAGGCCGTTTCAACAGCCCCCACCCCGCCACGCGCGTCCACTAGAACTGAATCTCTGAAGGTGAATTTTCTAGGATTCCTCATGGACCAAATCCGACCCACCAGAGGAATTGGAGTCACCCTCCTCGTTGAGGTTCTGCATGAGGTTGGCCTCCATCCAGGCACGCACGGCCGCCTCAAAGTCCTCGGCATCTTCCACTTCCTGCACGACTTCATCAAGATCCTGCGTGGTGAGGAACTTGGTGAAGGAGGCTATCTCCAGCTTCTCATCGCGGTTGAATAGCCCGTCTTGGTAGACCACGACGTAGTTCTGTGGAAGCTCCGGCTTTGAATTGGGGCAGCCTTCGGCACCGGCAGGCTCCACCACGGAGACCTCCGGTGGCAGCGAGGCCATGAGCGCGACGTGGGTGCGCTCCAAAAAGTCCACGTCCTTGGTGTCCTCATCCTGTGCGGCCACGTAGTCCTTGGAAATCGCGCGCGCTTCTGCCGGGTTATAAACGTTGAGGAATTCGCCGGTACAGCCAACGAAGAAATTGCCGTTGGTGCTGACCCCGCTGACATGCTCCCCTCCCTGGCGCACCAGCATGTGGTCCTGGGATACGGTGGCCGCGCGCCCCTCATCGCGCAGGGTCTGGCGGTAGATCTCCGCCAGCACGCGCTGCTCATGGGAAGTCGGATCAATCATGATGGTAATCGGCGCCGAGTTCACTGGGTTCGGTTCCGGCTTGGGTTCATACCCAGAGCAGGCGCTTAACGACGCCCCCACAACCCCCACCAAGGCCACCCCAACAATGCGGGCGAAGGTGCGGGAATGTGCAATAAGGCGGGGCATCAGAATCAGGCGCATTCTTTCTATTCGACCGGACATGTCGAGCACACATGTCGCTGTTCTTCAGGGTCCAAAGTCCGCAGCGCTGGGCCGCAGCATCTGGCTGAATTTTACACGCCCCGCTGGCCAGACGGCGGGGTGGCTCTCCCCGATAGCACGTGACTAGACTAATGCCCGTTATGACTAGCGCTATTACTGAATCTTCCGTTCGCGACGCGCTCACCCGCGTCGATGACCCAGAAATCGGCCGCCCCATCACGGAGCTCGGCATGGTGAAGTCCGTGACTGTTAACGGTTCGGACGTGGATATCGAGCTTTATCTCACCATCGCCGGCTGCCCAATGAAGGGCACCATCGAGTCCAATACCCGCGCGGCCGTCGCAGAGCTCGACGGTGTCGGCGACATCAGCATCTCCATGACGCCGATGAGCGACGAGCAGCGTAAAGAACTCAAGCAGAAGCTGCGCGGCGGCCAAGCCGAGCCGGAGATCCCCTTTGCCAAGCCGGAATCCACCACCCGAGTCTTTGCGGTGGCCTCCGGCAAGGGTGGCGTGGGCAAGTCTTCCGTTACGGTGAACCTTGCCGCGGCCTTGGTCAAGAAGGGCCTCAAGGTAGGAATCGTGGACGCCGATATTTACGGCCACTCCGTCCCCAGCCTGCTGGGTTCCACGGCGGGCCCCACAGTGCTTGACGACGAAATGCTGCTTCCCCCCATCTCCCACGGCATCAAGCACATTTCGATTGGCCAGTTTGTGGAGGGCAACGCGCCCGTCGTCTGGCGCGGGCCGATGCTCCACCGCGCCCTCCAGCAGTTCCTCGCGGACGTCTTCTGGGGCGACCTGGACGTGCTCCTGTTGGACCTGCCGCCGGGTACTGGCGACGTTGCCCTGTCGGTGGCCCAGCTCATCCCGAATGCTGAACTGCTGATTGTGACCACCCCGCAGGCTGCTGCGGCCGAGGTGGCTGAGCGCGCCGGTTCCATCTCGCAGCAAACGCGCCAGCGCGTGGCCGGCGTGATTGAGAACATGGGTGCGATGGTCATGCCGGATGGCTCCACCATGGATATCTTCGGCTCCGGCGGCGGCACAGTGGTGGCCGAGCGCCTCAGCGTGCTGCTGGGCCACGAGGTTCCTCTCCTATCCAGCATCCCGCTGGATCCGAGCCTGCGCGCGGCTGGCGATGCCGGAACCCCCATCGTCATTTCCGCGCCCGACTCCCCCGCTACCCAAGCCATCACCAAGGTGGCGGATTCCATTGCGGTGCGCTCCGATTCCCTCGTGGGTAAGAAGCTCGGCTTGGGTGTGACCCGCAAAGGCTAAATAGCCTTTAGGTGACATCCTCCCAGGAGGAGCTGCCCTCGCCGGTGGGCGCATTCCCACCGCGCGGGGGCTGTGTCGTTTTAGTCGCCTTCTCCCCCGTCGGCTGTTGTACTCCGGCGTTCAGGTCCGGGTAGACCTCCGAATAATCAAAAGTCGGCCGGCCAGGGGTCTGCTGCGGCGCTGGCTGCGCCAGACCCTGCTGCGTGTGCGCGGGTTGGTTGTTCATATCCGCATCGTGCTCATACGGGCTGGTGCTCTTCTTGATGTCCTCCGCCATCTTCTTGGGGTTGAAATCATCCCAGGCGGAGTCGTCGCCGTCGAAAAGCGCCTTGGTAATGACCCCGCGCGGTCCCATCCGCGTCCACTCCGCCGCCTGACTCAAAGGCACCCGGAGATCGTCGAACTCCGCGCCGAGCCCGCTCATCTCACCGTTGAGCTCCGCCTTGGCATTCGCAATGGCCTTGCGCGCCGCGTAGATAGCCGCACGGACATCCATGATCACGCCGGGCAGGCGCTCGGGACCGATGATCACCAGACCCAGCAGCACGATGACAAGGATCTCTACCCAACCAATTGAGGAAAACACGAAACTATCTTAACTACTTAGCTAGTGGTGACTGGGCGACGGGCGCGCGGGAGGCTTCGGTCTCTTGTTAGCCCCGCTGGTTATGCCGGATGGCGCGCACCACCATCTCCACCTTGTCCAGGAAATCCTGGCGTGGCTGGTGCGCGGGAGCTTCCGCATCCGGCCCGGGCCCTATGCCCTGATGGGCGATACCCGCGAGCTTTGTCATCAGGGAATCAGGAGCCTTGACATGGGATTCCACACTGCATTCACGAACCCACTCGGCGGCGTTGCGCTGGTGGTGAATCTCCGCCCGGCATTCCGGGCAGTGCACGAGGTGGATGCGTACGCGGTGGGCATATTTGGCCGGCATTTCGCCGTCGACAAAAGCGACGACCGCCTCGGGCCCCAAATGGCCGATAGTATCTGCCCGCTGGGCGCGGGACTTTGCCTTATCGCGGACTTTGGCTTGGGCCTCGGTGAAGAACCCGGACAGGCTCAGGGAATGCCCGTCGCTGCTATGTCCTTCTGCTTTCACCTCAACGTCACCTCACCTCAGTGCATGCTCTTCTGCAGTGGCCTAGTGCTTAGCTGCGGGAGTCTAGCCCTCTAAGATTCAAACGCGGCCCAGTCTAGCGGGTACGCAGCAGGCTGCGCGTGTCTGCGTTTGTCTGGGCTTCCTTTTCCAGCGCGGCACGCAGCTGGGAGCGGCCGCGGTGGATGCGCGAACGCACAGTACCCATCTTCACGCCGAGGGTTTCAGCGATTTCGTCGTAGCTCATGCCCACGACATCACAGAGAACCACTGCCACACGGAAGTCCGGCGCCAGGTTATCCAGGGCTGACTGCAACGCCGGATCCAGGTTGGCCACCGTATAGGCCTGCTCCGGGGTCATATCTGTACCTGGGACACGCTCATAATCCTCCGGCAGCGCCTCCATGCGGATCTTGGAGCGGTGGCGGACCATATCCAAAAAGAGATTGGTGGTAATCCGGTGCAGCCAGCCCCCAAAGGTTCCTGCTTGGTACTTATCCAAGGAGCGGAAGACGCGCATGAAGGTTTCCTGTGTGAGGTCTTCGGCATCGTGCTGGTTACCAGACAGGCGATACGCCAAGCGATAGACATCATCGGCGTGCTCAGCTACGAGCTCACTCCACGAAGGCATCTCGGCCTGGCCGGCGTCGAATGCAGCGGTTCCGGTCAACTCCTCAACTTCAGCACTGACAGCATGGCTGCCAGTGGCAGAGGAATCGGTGGAACGGTGAGCGTGCTCAAACTCGCGCTGCTGTGTGGTCATGGCGAATATCTTTCTATAGTGCGCGTCGAAACTCCAGCCACGGCCCTGTGAGCAGCCTGTGAATCCGTCACACCTCTTACATGCGCTTCTTGCGTCACAGCTGAGGAGAGTTGCGGGCGATTCTCGGCACGCAGCTGAGGCGATTTCACTATGGTTTTCTTTGTGACTACTACGGCTTATGACGCAATGCGTACCTATATCGAATCCACCAGCGAGGTCTCCGAGGTGCTCGCCGGCGCCCGCGCCCATGCGGAGGAGTACGGCCTGCCGGCCCCGGATGAAGCCACCGGCCAGCTGCTCAGCACGCTCGCGGCGGCTTCATCCGGCACCACCTCCCGCCCGCAAGCGGTAGCGATCACTCCCGCAGCATCCGTCGTGGGCCTCTACTTGCTCGCCGGCATGCCGGAGAACGGAATCCTTACCTGCATTGACCCGGAAGCCGAGCACCAGGCCAGCGCCAAGAGAACTTTCCGCGAGGCCGGCTATTCCCCTAGCCGTGGGCGCTTCTTGCCCTCGCGTCCCCTCGACATCATGGGCCGCCTAGCCAATGACACCTACCAGGTGATTTACGCCGAGGTCCCAGCGCTCGATATGCCCGCGCTGCTCAAGGCCGCTTGGCCTCTACTGCATCAGCACGGCACCTTGGTGTTGGCCAATGCGCTTCTCGACGGCACCGTCGCCGACCCCTCCCGCACCGACCGCGACACCGCCGCCGCCCGCGAGGCCGACGAATACGCTCGCTCTCTCGAGGGTGCTGCCGTCACTCGCCTGCCGTATGGGGCGGGCCTAACACTCATCACCAAGCTGTAGTCGCCTTCTGAAACTGCCCGATCTGCCAAAACCATCGCCCGTTTTTCGATCGGCACGGAGATTTTCGTCATCTAGGGCACCGTTGGTTTAGCCACTGATACGTCTCCGAGCTAAACCCCGCCCTGTGTCGTCGGTGTCCTTTTTGCGCCGACTTTTTATTCCTTCTCCGTTCCCCCCACCCTTCGCGCTCACCGTGGGGGCTTCGCTAGGCGGGCTGCGCGCTCTCGGTGAGCGCGAAGGGAGTGTACTGAAAGGTGCGGTGTTGCAGGGCGTTGTTGCGCAGGCTCCTGAAGCATTCCGAGACTCGTCGGCGCCACCAAAACCACGAAAGGCGGACGTGGAGTGGACTTCAATCCACCCACACGCCCGCTTAAGGCGCTGCGCTGTCTCGCGGCTTAGACCTTTACGTTCTTGCCCACGACAACCACGCCGCCCTCAGACACCTTGAATCGCTCCTCATCGCGCTCGCGGTCAACACCAATGATGGCCCCGTCGCTGACCACCACGTTCTTATCCAAGATGGCATGACGAACTACCGCGCCCCGGCCAATGCGCACGCCTGGCAGGATGACGGAGCCTTCCACCGTCGCGCCATCCGCCACGTGCACGTCTGAAGCCAACACGGAGTTGCGCACCGTACCACCGGAGACGATGCAGCCCGGAGCCACCATCGAAGACTGCGCAATACCGTTCTGCACGAACTTCGCCGGCGGGAAGTTGGAATCATCCGTGGAGTGAATGGGCCACGAACGGTTGTACAGGTTGAAAATCGGGTGCACCGAAATCATGTCCATGTGTGCCTCATAGAAGGAGTCGATGGTGCCAACGTCACGCCAATAGCCATGGTCACGCTCCGTGGCACCGGGCACCTCATTGGCCATGAAGTCATAAACATGCGCCTGCCCACGCTCCACAAAATAAGGAATGATGTTGCCGCCCATGTCATGTGCGGAGTCCTCATCCTTTTCGTCTTCCAGCAAAGCGTCGATAAGCGCCTGCGTGGTAAAAACGTAGTTGCCCATGGAGGCGTAGGTCATGTTCGGGTCGTCCGGGGTCGCCGGAGGATTGGCAGGCTTCTCGACGAACTCCGTAATCGTGCCCATCCCATCCGCCTGAATGCAGCCAAAGGCAGAAGCCTCAGAACGCGGGACGCGGATGCCCGCCACCGAGCAGTCCAGGCCAGTCGCGATGTGCTCTTCCACCATCTGCGCTGGGTCCATGCGGTAGACGTGGTCAGCACCGAAGACGATGACATAATCCGGCTTCTCGTCATAGATGAGGTTCAGCGACTGCAGGATCGCATCGGCCGAACCGTTGTACCAGCGCTTACCGCGGCGCTGCTGAGCGGGCACGGAAGCGATGTACTGCGGAGTCGGACCAGACAGGTTCCACGCTTGGGAGATATGGCGGTCCAGAGAGTGGGACTTGTACTGGGTCAGCACAGCAATTTTGAGGAATCCGGCGTTGACAAGGTTCGACAGCACGAAGTCGATCAGGCGATAGGAACCACCGAAAGGAACGGCGGGCTTAGCGCGGTCTTCCGTCAGCGGAAAGAGGCGCTTTCCCTCGCCGCCGGCAAGGACAATAGCAAGGACATTAGGAAGGCTTCTCACACCACCCAATTTATAGACGTTTTCTGGATCGCGCAGAAGAAGTGCGTTTGTTTCTACCCCCCATTGTCCACCTCACACCCCGCCCGCTGCTTTCCGACGAACCACCGCACCGACCTGTCCATCAAGGTTTAGCGCGAGCTGTGGATAATCCGTATTCTGGCGAGTATGAGAGCCGGAATATTTTCTAAGGAGTATCCGCCAGAGATTTATGGCGGAGCGGGCGTCCACGTTGCAGAGCTCACGCGCTTCATGCGCGAGATTATTGATGTCTCTGTGCACTGCATGGGTTCTGAACGCGATGAGAAGGACGTCTTTGTACATGGCATTGACCCTGCGTTGAAGGAGGCCAATGCCGCCGTGCAGACGCTTTCCACGGGTCTGCGTATGGCCAATGCCGCCTCCGATATCGATGTGGCTCACTCCCATACCTGGTACACCGGTCTAGGTGGCCACCTTGCCGGCCGCCTATACGGCATCCCCCACGTGGTCACCGCGCACTCGCTCGAACCGCACCGCCCATGGAAGCGCGAGCAACTCGGTGGTGGCTATGAGATCTCCTCGTGGTCCGAGAAGAACGCTATGGAATATGCCGATGCCGTCATCGCCGTGTCGGCCGGGATGAAAGATTCCATCTTGGATGCCTACCCCCGCATCGACGCCGACAAGGTCCATGTAGTCCTTAACGGCATTGATACTCAGGTCTGGCAGCCGGGTGAATCCACGGTGCTGGATGAGCTGGGCGTCGACAAGCAGCGTCCCATCGTTGCCTTCGTGGGCCGGATTACTCGGCAGAAAGGCGTCAAGCACCTGCTCAAGGCTGCCCAGAGCTTTGATGCAGACATTCAGCTTGTGTTGTGTGCTGGCGCGCCGGACACACCGGAGATTGCGGCAGAGACCGAAGCCCTCGTGGAGGAACTGCGCGCGCAACGTGACGGCGTGTACTGGGTCAAGGACATGCTCTCGCGCGAGCAGATCAAGCAGGTCTACTCCGGTGCGGACGTTTTCGTGTGCCCCTCTATTTATGAGCCGCTGGGGATTGTCAACCTTGAGGCAATGGCCTGTGGCACCGCGGTTGTGGCCTCCAATGTGGGTGGCATCCCTGAGGTCGTCGTGGACGGCGAAACCGGCGTTCTGGTCAACTATGACGTAAATGACGAAGCCACCTTTGAAGCTGATCTGGCTGCCGCTGTGAACCGTGTCGCCGCCGATAAAGAGCTGGCATTACGCTTCGGTTCCGCCGGCCGCCAGCGCGCCATCGAGGACTTCTCGTGGGCTACCATCGCGCAGCAGACCGTGGACATTTACCGCTCGTTAATGTAGGAAGGACTGCCGTGACGCATAAAAAAACGCACCATCGCCCAGAACTTCACTTCGTTCCCGATAGCGGGATCCTCGAGGCCCCCGCAGGAATCGTTCGGGACGGTCATACCTGGCACCTGTTCCACCAGTACCGTCCTGATGCCGGCCAGCCTGCGCGCTGGGGCCATTCCACCTCTGAGGAAACGGCCTTCGAGTGGCTGGAGTGCGACGACGTCCTCGCCACCGTCGGCGGCGAGCTATCGCTGCGTGCAGGATCCGTGGCGGAAGGAAAGGACGCTCTCAACCTGTACTTCACGTCGGTGACCTCGGTCGGCACTAGCGTGCGCTTGGCGCGCTACACCGACTACGCCGATGAATGCATCGTGTCAGATGACCCTTCGGCGCTCGACCCAGACGTTGTCCGCTTCGGGGAAGCCGTAGGCGCCCATACCAATTATGACCGCTTCCGCTCGCCCTCCGTGGTCCCGGACTGGGCTAAGGAAGACCGCGAAGAGGGACACGATGGCTGGCTTATGCTGGCGCTGACCGGGCATTCCGACGCACCAGTACCGGTAATCCTGGACAGCCCCAACGGCGAATCCTGGACGCTCCTCGGCCCCTTGAGCTTCGATGGTGATCCTGGCTTTAAGGAGGGCGAAGTTCCGGCCACCTCTCCCATCCCGCCGGTGGTTTCACCGCGTCTGGTACGCCTGCGCGACGAGGTGGATAGGGAAATTTACGACGTTCTCTTCGTGACCTTGGAACGCGAGGGCCGCGATGTCTCCGGATATATCGTGGGCCGCCTTGATGGCACTGTGTTCACCGTGGCGAAGGGCTTCCAGCGCGTGGACTTTGGCCATGATTTCTCCCGTCCGCGCAACACCAACACCACGACCGGAACAATTCCGCAGGATTGCCGCTACGACCGCGCAGTCATCCTCGGTCTGCTCAACGGCAACGGCCGCGGCGATGATGCCACCAAGCACCCCACGTGGGAGGCTGAGGGCTGGGCTAATAGCTTGTCCCTGCCGCGCGCGGTGACGCTGCAGGGCGGCGTGCTGTTCCAAACCCCGGCGGAGGGGCTGCCGGATGCTGTAAAGCTTTCGGATTACGCACAGTCTTGGACGGGTGTCCTCGAAGTACCTGCGGGTTCGAGCGTGACCGTGACGCTGAAGGACGGCTCTGGCGATACCGCTGCGGTCATTCGCCATACTGGTGAAGAAATCAGTCTGGACCGCTCCATGTCCAAGGCCTTCGATAACTACTTCAAGGACTCCGCTCCTGCGATAGCGCCGCTGGCTGAGGGGGATTCGGATACCCTCACCGTCATTCAGGATGGTGCCAGCGTTGAGGTCTTCGTCGACGGCGGTTTGGTGGCCATGAGCTCCCGTGTCTACTTCGATGGTGGTTGCTCCGCCATCGAGGTCAGCACCAATGGCGAAGCTGTCATTGAACAGTCCTGGAGCCGCAAGGGTACCAAGCGTTCCTAATCGCATCGACTGCGAGACGGCATATAGGAGGAGGACCGAGTTGTCTCGGTCCTCTTTTTAATGCGCCCCCTACCCTTCGCGCTCACCGGGGTTCTCAAACAACCACCGCGGGCGCTGCCGGTGAGCGCGAAGGGTGGTTTCGAAGAGAAGCAGCGAAGGAAGGCCCTAAAAAGGAGCGTCAGCAATTAGGCCGAGCGCAGGCGATCCAGGCGAGCGTGAGCCGTCACGGTCAGCGACTGCGGCAAGGAGGCCATGCGCTCTGCCAGCTCTTCCGGACTGATGTGGCGCGCCGACGGGCTCATGCCAACCTGTGCGGCGATGGAGGCCTTATCCAAGACGATGGGGAAGGAAATATCGACCGGGTCGGCCGCCTGCTCCAAGAAACCTTCCGCCTGCGCGTAAAGGCGTTCCACCTTGCCTTCTTCCACACCGAGGATGCCCAGAGGCTCCCGCAGCTCGTCCAGATGGCCCGCCTGTGGAGTCAGCACGATGACCTCCCCGCCCGGTGCGAGAACGCGCTGGAACTCCGCCGGATTGCGCGGGGCGAAGACCACCGAGATAGCGTGAATCGAATCATCCTTTAGCGGAAGGCGCTCCCATACATCCGCAACCACGGCGCCAACTCGCTCATGCGACTTGGCCAGGTGCTTAGCCGCGTGCGTAGAGATATCCAGGCCAACGCCGCGTGCGCCCTCAATCGAATCAAGGGTGTGCGCGAGGTAGTAGCCCGTACCCGCGCCGACCTCAAGGAGCGCAGGGGCGGTGTCCGCATTCAGGCCAGCCGCATGTTCAGCCGCATCCTGGGTCTCCAGAGAATCCTGCACCGCACCGGTGACTGCCTCCACGAAGGGAGCAAAGTGTCCCATGGCCAGGTAGGTTTCGCGGGCGTTGACCATCGCGGCATCATCGCCTTGGTGCTTCAAACCGGCACCAGCTGCCAGCGTGACGTAGCCCTGCTTGGCCACATCATAGGAATGGCCGGTCTCCGACACGAGGCGGGAAAAATCATCCGCACCCTGCAGGGCGCTGCCATCGGCGGGATCGGCCAGAATATCGACGATATGTGAAAGCATGCTCCTAGACTAGCTAGAAACTGCTACGAGGAGTGAACCCAGCTCCGCTGCTTCTTCTTTGCTGAGCTCAATCACAATGCGCCCACCCCCGTCAGAAGGAATGCGCATGACAATCTTGCGGGACTCCTCTACCGCTTCCATCTCTCCACCAGTGGTACGGGGCTTCATCGCTGCCATATTGAGTCTCCTTCGACTGAGTTTTGTACGTCCCTCTAGTCTAGCCCTTTTTCAGCCGACGGCGGCAGGCTCGTTCCCACAGGCTTCCCCGCAAGCTCCCTCAAGGCCTCGTCCAAGGACGAGTCAAAGGGTTAAGCCGAAGGTTCGGAAGAAGCGTCAGACGCTGTCGCCGGCGCTGCCTTTAAACGGCGCTCCACCGCAGCTAGGAGGGCATCCACCTGGTCCTGACGGTAGCCGCGCGCCACCACGTCGAAACGCAGGTCGTCGAAACGCCCCTCGTCGAGGGCACACAGATTTTCATAGTCGGTGTCCACAGCCTTGTCGGGGGCCTCCATAACAGGTCCCCGCCCCACCAGGCTTCCCCACGCCCACGTGCCAATGATCACGAGAGCGATGAGGACAACGAACAGCAGCATCCAGGACAACATGCGCTAAATCTTACCCAGCAGCGGCGGTCGTTGGGCAACGGGCCCAACCACGCCCGCGCGGGAGAGGATGGTGCGCGAAACTACATCGGCCATCGGGGATAGCTCATGGAGCGGGCGGTTGCGGTGGGCGCGAGTGCCCAGGTCCACTTCGGCGATGGCGTGGGGGCCGTGGCGCTTGGCGACGTCTATCAGTAACCCCGCTTCCACCCCATAGCCCGCGACGAAAGGCAACCCCACAGCCGCATCGCGGCGAATCGCATACTCCCCGCCCAAAGGCTGATCAATGTGCGCGAGCTCTGGGAAAAACATGCGCAGAAGCGGCTTGGCGCTCAGCTCCGTGACCCGCCCGCCACCTGTGGGCTGACCGTTCAGGCTGCGTGTATAGCGCGCCTTGACCAGCTGCACGTGGGGGTCCACAAAAGGCTCACTTAGCGCGGTCACCATGCCGGGGGCGGCGGATTCTAAATCCGCATCGATGAAGACGACGACCTCGCCCCGGGCCGCGGCCACCCCGCGCCACAAGGACTCGCCCTTGCCAGGCTGCGGCGGCTCCTCCACCACGTCGCGCCAATTGCACACCCGAGCCCCAGCCGCGGCTGCCTGTGCCGCGGTCCCATCGGTGGAGTCGGCGTCGACGACGATGACCTCTAACGGATCGTCAGCCAGGCAGGCGCGCACCACGTGGGCGACGGTGCGCTCCTCATTAAGCGCAGGGATAACTACGGAAACGCTGACAGACATGGCTTAGGCTAGCCCCCGGGTCGTCGCCAAGGGCGCCATCTGGCCCTGGATGGCGGCGGTCATCCGAATGACATCGAGTGTCGGGGCCACCTCATGGACCCGGAATGCCGCGACGCCCCGTGCCGCCGACCACGCCGTTGCCGCCAGTGTGCCCGCGACGCGCTGGTCCACGGCGCGGTCGAGGGTCTCACCCACAAAGTCCTTGTTCGACAAGGCCATGAGCACCGGCCAGCCCGTTGCCACGATCTCCTCTATGCGCCGCAACAACTCCAAACCGTGGAATGTGTTTTTGCCAAAATCGTGTGTGGGGTCGATGAACGTCAACTCCTCCGGACAGCCGAGGTCGGCGGCGCGCTCAGCTAGCCGCGTGGTCTCGGTGATGACATCGGCGACCACATCGTCGAAGTGCACACGATGCGGGCGGGTGCGTGGGGTCACGCCACCGGTGTGCGAGCACACGTAGCCCACCTTGTGGTGGCCAGCCACCTCGATGAGCTCAGGGTCCCAGCCGGCCCACGTGTCGTTGACCAGACCAGCACCGGCGGCGATAGCCGCTTCTGCTACCTCAGCGCGCCACGTATCCACGGAAATCAGCGCCTCCGGGCGGCGGCAGTGCAGCTCCGCGATGGTGGGCACGACGCGCTCGATCTCCTCGGCCGCGTCGACGTGCTCACCCGGGCCGGCCTTGACTCCGCCGATGTCGATGATGGAGGCGCCGTCGTCAAGCGCCTGCTCAGCGCGCTGGATGGCGGGGTCGAGCTCGAAGGTGGCGCCCTTGTCGTAGAAGGAGTCGGGTGTGCGGTTCACAATCGCCATGACCCGCGCGAGGTTGTGCGCTTGGGTCACTTGTTTTCTTGCTCCCGCAAGCGCTTGTCCGACATCACCTTGTGCGCGGCCAAGATGTGGGCGACGGCTTCGTCGATATCGTCGGTGATCAAGAAGAGATCAAGGTCTTCAGGGTTGATGAACCCGCCCTCGGCCAAGGTTTTCTTCATCCACTCCACCAAGCCGGACCAATATTCGGTGCCCATGAGCACGATGGGATAGTTGGTCACCTTACCGGTTTGGACCATGCACATGACTTCGAAGAACTCATCCATGGTGCCCATGCCACCCGGTAGGCAGATGAAGGCCTGGGAGTACTTGAGGAACATGGTCTTGCGCGCGAAGAAGTAGCGGAAGTTCAGGCCAAGATCGACGTAGGGGTTCAGGCCCTGCTCGTGCGGCAGCTCGATGCCTAAGCCCACAGACAGTCCGCCGGCCTCATGCGCGCCGCGGTTGGCCGCCTCCATGATGCCGGGGCCGCCGCCGGTGATAACGGCGTACTTGGCCTCTACTAGGCGGCGGCCCAAAGCCACGCCCAGCTGGTAATTCGGATCATCCTCCGGGGTGCGCGCAGAGCCGAAGACGGTCACGGCCTTGGGCAGCTTGGCCAGCGCGTCAAAGCCGTCCACGAACTCGCCCTGAATGCGCAGGACGCGCCAGGGATCGGCGTGCTGCCACTCATGATCCGCACCGGACTGCAGCAGGCGCTGGTCAAAGGTGGAGGACTGCTCTCCAGCAGTGCGCACGAGAAGAGGTCCGCGCAGAGTGCGCAGTTGCTCAGGCGTCATAGTGGTCTTATCCCTTCAGGTAATTCAAGAGTGCGGTCGAGACTTCGGTGATCTGAACGACGGGCACTTGCTCGTCCTTCTTGTGGGCAAAGCCCGGATCCCCGGCGCCGAAATTGACGGCTGGGGTCCCCATCTCGGAGAAACGGGCCACATCGGTCCAACCATACTTGGCGCGGACGTTGCCGCCGACGGCGTCGACAAGCGCGCGTGCCGCCGGCTGGCCCAAACCGGGCAAGGCCGCACCCGCGATGTCATCGACCTCCACGGTGATGTTCTCGTGCTCGCCGAGGACCTCCATCAGGTGCGCCAGCGCCTCCTCGGAGCTGCGGTCGGGGGCGAAACGGAAGTTGACGAACATCCAGGCCTCATCCGGGATGGTATTGGTGGCCACACCCGATTCGAGGTGGACGATGTTGAGGCCTTCCTTGTAGGTGCAGCCGTCAATCTCAACGTCGCGGGGCTGGTAGTTGGCCACGTTGAGCATCACCGGTGCCAAGGTGTGCGCGGCATTGGAGCCGAGCCAGGCGCGGGCTGAGTGCGCGCGGGTGCCGTGGGCGGTCACGCGCACGCGGATGGTGCCCTGGCAGCCGGCTTCGATCATGCCGCCGGAAGGCTCACCCAGCAGCGCTAGGTCTCCCTGCAGCCACTCCGGGTGATCCTTTTGCAGGTGGCCCAGACCGTTGAATTCGGTGGCGACCTCCTCGCCCTCATAGGCAATAACCGTGAGATCGTGCTTGAGCTCATCGGAATTGTACAGCTGCGCAAAAGCGTTGAGGTAGACAGCCATGCCGGACTTCATGTCAACGGTGCCGCAGCCATACATGATGCTGCCATCCTCCAACATGGTGTGGGGCACGTTATCGGCTAAGGGCACGGTATCGATGTGGCCGGCGAGGACCACGCGGCTTTTAAAGCCCCGATTCGTCCGGGCACAGACGGTGTTACCGTAGCGTTCCACCTCTACTTTGCTCTGGTCCAGACCACGCAGAGCTTCTTCGACCGCATCGGCGATCGCTTGCTCGTGGTGTGAAGGGCTGGGGATATCCACCAAGGCCTTGGTCAGCTCAATGGGATCGGAGAAGAGATTTAAAGTCACAACCCGCCATGCTAGCGCCCCCGGTTGCTTAGTGCATTGCGTAAAGTACTTCCCGTTGCAAACAATCAACAGCGTTGAAGGTGATTTCCCTATGGCTGCGGCCACTCAACTCAAAACCCGCCACCTCACCATGATGGGGCTCGGCTCCGCGGTGGGCGCGGGCCTCTTCCTGGGCGTCGGCTTGGGCATCCAGGTCTCCGGCACTTCCGTCCTTATTTCCTATGCGGTGGCTGGTGTGCTCATCGCCTTGGTGATGTGGATGCTCGGTGAGATGGCCGCCGCCCGCCCTTCGTTGGGTGCTTTCTCCACTTATGCGGGCCAGGCTTTCGGGCCGTGGGCGCGGTTCACGCTGGGCTGGATTTACTGGTTCATGCTGGTCATGGTGATGGGCGCAGAGATTACTGGTGCCGCGGCAATCGTCTCCAACTGGTTCGGGGTAGACCCCTGGATTCCAGCATTGGTGGCCGTAATCCTCTTCGCCATCGTCAACTTTGCCGCCGTGGGCGGCTTCGGCGAATTCGAGTTCTGGTTCGCCATCATCAAGGTTGCCACCATCGTGGCCTTCCTCGGCATCGGCGTGCTCATGGCACTGGGCATCCTGCCGGGCATGGACCTCTCGGTGGCGGGCCACAACTTCACGGAGAACTTCCTCCCCAACGGCGGCCCCGGCTTTGCTGCCGGCCTGCTCGCCGTGGCTTTCGCTTTCGGCGGCATCGAACTGGTCACCATTGCCGCAGCTGAGTCCGAAGACCCCGCACACAACGTGGCCACTGCCGTGCGCGCCATCATCGTGCGCATCATGGTCTTCTACATCGGCTCCATCCTGGTCATCACCATGGCCTTGCCTTTCAGCTCTATCCAGGACGCCGATGTGGCCGCGGACTCGCCCTTCACGTTGGTCCTTGCGGCCGCGAAAATCCCCTTCGCCGCGGGATTCATGGAGGCGATCATTGCCCTGGCGCTACTCTCCGCCTTCAACGCGCAGATCTACGCCACCTCCCGCTTGGTCTATGACATGGCTAAGGACCACAGCGCGCACCACGTCTTTTTGAAGACCAACGCCTCCGGCTCCCCCATTTATGCGGTGGTGCTCTCCATCGTCTTCGCCTTTGCATCGGTAGCTCTGCAGTACTGGAACCCGCCGGGACTTCTGGCCTTCCTCTTCAACGCGGTGGGCGGTTGTTTGCTGATCATCTGGTGCTTCATCGTGGCTTCCTACATCAAGCTGCACCCTCAGATGAAGGCCAATGGAGACCTCACTACGCTGCGTGTTCCGTGCTTCCCGTGGCTGCCATGGATCACCGCCCTGGCGCTGGTGGGTCTTACAATTCTCATGCTTTTCGATCCCTCCGCCCGCAACCAAGTCCTCGCCGTCCTCGTCCTGACCGTGGCCCTGGTTGTGATATTCCACCTACTCCCGGGTAACTCAAGGCGCGCGGCGGACGCGTAACTGCTAGGGTGTGAGCCTATGACTTCAGCATCCGCACGCGGCCTGGCAACCATTACCCACGACGGCACCGTCCTGGACGTCTGGTTCCCCGCAGTTCACACCGATATCTCTGTAGAAGCCAGCGGCACCGAGCGCTTGGAGGAGGTTCCGCAGCAATTCGCTGATCTGGTGGGCCCTGACGAAGAGCGCGGCGTCGCCCGCATCGCGGTGGAGACCTCCATCAAGGATCTGGACGAGGCTCCCGCCGACACCTACGACGCCTACCTGCGCCTGCACCTGCTCTCCCACCGCGCAGTCAAGCCTCACGGCCTGAACGTAGACGGGATCTTCGGCAAGCTGGCCAACGTCGTGTGGACCAACTACGGCCCCTGCGCGGTTGCCGATTTCCAGATGGTCCGCGGCCGCCTCGCTTCCCGCGGCCCGGTCGTCGTCTACTCCGTCGATAAGTTCCCGCGCATGGTGGACTACGTTGTCCCCTCCGGCGTGCGCATTGGTGACGCGGACCGCGTTCGCCTAGGCGCCCACTTGGCTGAGGGCACGACCGTGATGCACGAGGGCTTCGTCAACTTCAACGCCGGCACCCTGGGCGCCTCCATGGTCGAGGGCCGTATTTCCGCAGGCGTCGTCGTGGGCGATGGCTCCGATATCGGCGGCGGCGCCTCCATCATGGGCACCCTGTCCGGTGGCGGCAAGGAGGTCATCTCCATCGGTGAGCGCTGCCTGCTCGGCGCGAACTCCGGCGTGGGCATTTCGCTTGGCGACGACGCCGTCGTCGAAGCCGGCCTCTACGTCACCGCCGGCACCAAGATTGCCGTCTTTGGCAAGATCGCGGCGGCCCTAGGCCTGTCTGAGGGCGACACCATCAAGGGTTCCAAGCTCTCTGGTGTTTCCGGCGTGCTGCTGCGCCGCAACTCCGTGACCGGCGCCGTCGAGGCCGTCGATTGGAAGTCTGAGGCTGTGGCTCTCAACGAGGACCTGCACAAGAACTAAGCGCTGCTGCTTGAGGCCCCCGTTTCTGCGGGGGCCTTTCGTGATCCCAGATTCATTCCCTCGCCCACGTCCCTGCGCCACGGGCACCCCTCGATGCCCTACCGCCGACAGCCGCGGCCTAGAATGCTAAAGGTGACTGCTCAAAACGATTCCTCCTCTCGCTCACTCGGCAGCGGCTTGAAGGTCCGCCACCTGACCATGATGGGGCTGGGCTCCACCATTGGCGCTGGCCTTTTCTTAGGCACCGGTGTAGGCATTTCTGCCGCTGGCCCCGCGGTCCTTTTGGCCTACCTCATCGCTGGTTTCCTTGCCATCCTAGTCATGCAGATGCTCGGTGAGATGGGCACGGTCATCCCCGCATCCGGCTCCTTTTCCGAATACGCGGAGCACGGCATCGGCCGCTGGGCAGGCTTTACGCAGGGCTGGATTTACTGGCTCGCCACCGTCGCTGTCCTTGGCGCGGAAATCACCGGCGCCGCCGGATTCATCGGCGCGTGGTTTAACTGCCCGCCCTGGATCCCCGCTGCCATCTGCGTGGCACTCTTCGGAACCATCAACCTTTTGCGCGTGCGCTTGTTCGGCGAGTTCGAGTACTGGTTCGCCTTCATTAAGGTTGCCGTCATCATTGCTTTCCTCATTATCGGCGCACTATTGATTTTCGGACTGCTTCCCGGCCATACCTTCATCGGCACATCTGTCTTTCTTGCCGACGGCTTCATGCCCAACGGCCTCGGTGGTGTGGCCGCCGGCCTGCTCGCCGTAGCTTTCGCCTTCGGTGGCATCGAGGTCGTCGCCATCGCTGCGGCGGAATCCGAGGATCCCGAGAAATCCCTCGTCAACGCCGTGCGCACTACAATTACCCGCATTTCGGTGTTCTACCTGGGCTCTGTCCTCGTCATCACCTTTCTCCTGCCCTATTCCTCGCTCGGCTCCGCGCAGTCGGCCGCCGAGTCGCCGTTCACCATGGTCTTGGACCGCGCGGGAATCCCAGGCGCGGCAGCCATCATGGAAGTAGTCATCGTTCTCGCACTGCTTTCCGCTTTCAACGCGCAGATTTACGCTTCTTCGCGCATGATGCACTCGCTGGCCTCCCGCGGTGAGGCGCCCAAGCTCTTTGCCGCCACCGACCGCCGCGGCGTCCCGACTGCGGCCATCGCGTTGTCTGTCATTCTTTCCGCGGTGATGGTCATCCTGAACTATGCGGATACCGGGTGGCTGCTGTCCTTCATGCTCAATGCCGCTGGAGCCTCGCTGCTTATCGTGTGGGTGTTCATCGCGGTGAGCCAGCTGCGCTTGCGTCCGCAGCTCGAGGCCATCCACCCGCTGCCGGTGCGAATGTGGGCCTACCCGTACCTCACGTGGTTCGCGTTAGCTCTCTTCGCAGCCATCGCGGTGCTCATGTTTAGCGACGCCTCAGCCCGCATCCAACTCTTCTCCGCCGCCACCATGTTCGCGGTACTCGCAGTTGCAGGTGTCATCAACGCCAAGGTCCGCGGGATTGCCCCGACGTCTCGCCTACCCCTGCCCACGGCCGAGGAGCTCGAGGCCCGCTAGCCGGCCCACACCCTTCGCACCGCCCCTCTCCCCCTCGCGCTGCGCCTCACTACCGGCCCCTCCTTCCCTTCGCGCTCACCGGCGCACGACGTCGCGCTGCTTCCCCGCTCCCCCGTGGCCGCGAAGGGCATAGCGCGTGAATAATCCCCTAAGCACGCGCCTTCACACCGCAGCTCCACCCCTTCGCGCTCACCAACGATGGCTAGCACAACGGCCGAGGCCTCCTCGTGAGCGCGAAGGGTACGCGGCCCCGAAGCCATCATATCCAATGCCCCTCCCGATCCTTCGCGCTCACCGACATCGATCGGGCAGCCTGTCCAAGGCTGCCTGTGAGCGCGAAGAGGTTTTAAGGGAAGTAAAACTACCTAAATTGCGGACACGACAACCTTTACCGGCGAAATCAGCGTCTCGGGGCTGAGTTATCCACAGGCGGGAAATTGACCGTCGACACGTCGTTAAGCACTGCATACCTTGAGCTTCATGAAGGCATGGACGACCGCGGAGCTTCGCGCGCAAGGCTTGAGCAAGGAGGCAATCAGGCGGAAGCTTCGCGCGGGGACGCTCTTTCGCGTGCACCGTGGGATTTATAGCGACGAGTGGTCGCCGCTAGCTGTGGCGCGGGCTCTGGCGCACGGGCTCAGTCGAATACATTTCACGGGCAAGACCGCGCAGGAGATTCACTTGGGGAGGAAGCTGACCTTTCCACTGGAAGCCGAAGGTCCGCGCACGCTCAAGGGCAAGAATTTTCGGGTGACACATTCACGCCTGGCGGCTACTGCAAAGGTAAATGGCCTGCCTGTTGTTCAGGTGCTGTGGGCAGCTCGTCGTATGGCCGCTAACTGCAGACAACTGCTGGAAGAATATTATCGCGGCAAGACTGGCCCTGAGCGTTTGGACAATGACCGGCGGAGAATGCGTCGGGTCCCTCGGCGTTTGAAAGAGACGATATGCCGCACGCCCATCGGTACGGACAGCGTGCCGGAGCGCCAGCTCAGTCGAGGCCTTAGCGCAGACGGAATCTTTCCTGAGCACAACGCGCTCATTGCGGGCTACCGCTTTGACCTGAAGATTGGCAAACTCATCGTGGAGGTCGACGGCTGGGAGCACCACAAACATAGTCGTGCGTTTCAGGCAGATCGCTCGAAACAGAACGCAGCAGTAGCTCATGGGTATACGGTTTTGCGCTTTACTGCTGACGATATCCGCTACCACCTCGACGACGCCGTTCTACTCATCAAAACCATGCTTGAGCAGCTCAAAGGACGGAATCCGACGTTGCCGGCTGTGGTGACGAAACCCTATTGGACATGGCACTTGTGTATGTAACTCTTGAATTTATGACAAGAATTCTTTACACTTGGTCACGCAAGCACGACACACCGTAAAGGAGACCAGATGGCCGAGCATCACAATATGGTCCGCAAATGGCGGCGCTGGCTCGAGATGTCTCAAGCCGATCTTGCTGAAAGGGCCGGCGTTTCCCGCCAAACTATCGCCAATATCGAACGCGGCAACTACTCCCCCTCTGTGCACCTAGCACTCGACATTTGCCGCGAACTAGGAAAAACCGTCGAAGAAATCTTTGGAGATGAACAACATGATTAACGCCCTAGCCAACTACACCCTCAACGAGATCGAGCGCGCCTCCCACGATGAATTCGAGCGCGAGACTTTCTACAAGGCCTACGCCATCTCTGCGACGCCTGCACAGTTCCTCGAGCTCGTCACCGCAGCCATCCTCGCTTGGGTTCTACCTGGGAAGATGAGCATGCTGTGCTTCCTCGTCATCGTGCCTTCTGTCTTAGGAAATACCATCGGAACTACGTGGCTGCGCAAACGCGTTGCCGCTCCGCTTGTCGGCCGTAATTGGTCCGCGATGGCGATTTACTTCATACCGATAATCGCGATGATCGCGGGTACCACATTCAACGCCTATGCACCAGCTGACGGCCACATTCCCTCCGCTTATCTAGCCGGCGCCGCAGTTGGCGCTATCACCGTCCTCATCCTCGCACCCTTCATCCGCCGCTATCAACACCGTCGAGACCAAGCCCGCCTCGACGCCGAGCTCGACGATTAGACCGCACTGCGCGGCCTATCCCCTTCCCGCCCTTCGCGCTCACCGCGGACGGCGGGTTCTCGTTTTTACAGGCGCTGGTGAGCGCAAAGGGAGAATCAGGCGACTACCGCACTAACCCGCAGCTATGATCCTCCCACCTGCCGAAACATTAGTACCTGCTGCGCCGCTGGCACCGGTTCCGCTGCCATCTCCCTTCACGCTCACCGTGTGCGGGAACTAGCGATTCTTTTAGACGCTGGTGAGCGCGAAGGGCGGGCCTCCAGCTTCCATCCCTAAGCGCTCACCAGCGCGATGGCACGCCTCCACGCCAGGTTCCCGGTGAGCGCGAAGGGAGCATTGCTTGCCGACGCCCCCCTTCCCGCTCACCGCAGCATGTAAAAGTCCCCGGCGGCCAACGCTGGTGAGCGCGAAGGGCAGGCGCGGGGCAGGTGCACTGCGGAAGGGCAAGCGGGTTGGCGGAAGGGCAGGCAGGGCGGAAGGGCGGGGCGAAGGGCCGATATTAAGCCGGCTCGGTCTCGTGGACCACGACCGGTGCCTTGGGCTTCGAGCGGAAGGTCCACAGCTTATTGAAGATGAAGTTAATCGGCATCGCCACCACGATGGAAATGGCATTGGCCCAGTAGTACATCGTGCGGAAGCCCGTCGAGTCATCGAAAATATGCGGCGGCAACTGCAGCGGCGAGGTCGGATTCATCAGCAGGTACTGCACCGCGAGCGTGACCAGGTAGGCGCCGATACCCGTGATGAGGAACGGGAAAAAGCCACGTAGCCAGGACACCTTGTTGACGGACTTGAACGTCCACATGCGGTTGAGCTGGTAATTCCAGGTATTCGCCACGAGGAAGGCAATCGTGGAAAAGAGCATGAACCAACGCACGTGGAACTGTGTGCCGAAGAGATTGAACATCGCGTCATGCGGCGTAGCGCCAAACCAGGCCAAACCGCATTTCGCAGCCACGATAGAGGTCGCGATGTTGACCAACGCGCCCGAGCCGCCGACCAGACCAAACTTGATGAACTGGCCAAGATTCGAGGCAAAGCGAGCAAAGCTCAGATCCGCCATGGACACGCCCTTCGTACAAAATGCTCAATTATGATGAATAAAACTTCGTACAAGTTTAGTCCGTCGCTCAGCGCAAACTAAAATGCGCGCCGCAATAGCGCCCAATCTCACAGCTTAAACTCACGCTTCTCGCCCGAAAGCGGGTCCTTAAAGCTCATCGCAATGTGGGAAAGCTGCAGCGGCGTTGAAAAGTCATAGAGGGACAACCCGCGATCCACCGGATAGGTATCATCCCCCACGATCGGATGGCCCAGGTGATTGAGCACCACGCGAATCTGGTGGGTGTGCCCGGTCAGCGGCCAGACATCGACCACCGTTCCCCGAACGCGCACCCGAGTCACTGTAGGCGTGCCGGAAGGATCCACGCGGACCTGGCGCTCGCCCCGCACCCGCCGCATGCCCAGCCGCACCGTGCCGTCGAAGGAGAAGGGCGCGGCCACCCGAGCACGGTAGTGCTTCACCACCGCCCGCTCCTGAAAAAGCTGCTGGTACGCAGCGCGCGTGCGCGAATTACGCGAACACAGCACCAACCCCGATGTCAATCGGTCCAGCCGGTGCAGCGGCACAATAGAGTCCTCCCCATAGTCCACGCGCAGGCGGGTCTGGAGGGTCTCGCGCACGATGCGCCCATTCGACGTCGTAGGCAAAAAGTGCGGCTTGTCGACGACTATCAGGTCCCCATCCTCATACACCACGCGATAGTCAAAGGGAATAGGTTCTTCGGCAGGCGCCGGAGGGTGATACCACGCCAGCGTTGGACCGGGAAGCACAGTGCCAGGTTCTAAGCGGGCACCAGGCGAAAACGCGGAATCGCCCGCCTCACCTGCCCAATAGGTAGGAGTGGCGGGCACGATGCCGGTGAGCATCACCTTGCGCGGGCTAATCCCCTCCCGCGCCGGCGGGCGAAAGACCACTTACTCAGCCAAGCGCGCGACGGCTGCGGCAATCCGCTCATCGGTGCCGTTCAGGCCGATGCGTACGTACTGCTCGCCCGCTGGGCCGTAGAAATCACCCGGCGCCACGAGGATGCCGCGCTCGGCCAGCCAGTCAACGGTCTCGCGGCAGTTCTCACCACGGGTTGCCCACAGGTAGAGCCCAGCCTCGGAGTGCTCGATTCTAAAGCCCGCGCCGGTCAGTGCGCGCATGAGTTCTACACGGCGCGCGGCGTAGCGCTGGCGCTGGAGGGCTTCGGAGGGGTCTTCGTCAAGCGCGGCAACCATGGCCGCCTGAATGGGGCCCGGCACGATGAGCCCTGCGTGCTTGCGCAGCTCCAATAGCTCCGCGATGAGCTTGGCATCGCCCGCGAAGAAGCCCGCGCGGTAGGACGCCATGTTCGCGCTCTTGGACAGCGAATGCATGGCGATAAGCCCCGTATTGTCCCCATCGGTCACGCGCGGATCCAGGATGGACACCGGCGGGTTCTCATCATCCCAGCCCAAGCCCATGTAGCACTCATCTGAGGCCACGATGGCATTGTTCTCGCGCGCCCAAGCGACGATCTCACGCAGCTTCTCGACGCCCAACACCTTGCCCGTCGGGTTCGACGGCGAGTTGATGAACACCAGCGAGGCGTCTTCGAAGTCATCGTCCGCACGCAGGGGCTTAGCACCGGCCAAGAGCGCACCGACTTCATAGGTGGGATAGGCCACCGTCGGGAAAGCTACGGTCTCGCCACGCATGCCCAGCAAAGTGGGCAGCCAGGCGATGGCCTCCTTGGTGCCGATGACCGGCAGCACCGCGTCCACATTCATGTTGTAGCGGCGCTGCAGCGCCTTCGCGATGGCCTCCCGCAGCTCCGGGGTGCCCTGGGTCTGTGGGTAACCGGGAGCCTCGGCCGCTGCGGACAGTGCTAACTGCACGCCAGGGGCGACCGGATCAACGGGGTTGCCAATTGATAGGTCAACGATCCCGTCTGGGTGCGCCTGGGCCTTCTCCTTGGCGCCGGCGAGCGAGTTCCACGGAAAATCCGGGAGTGTGTGTCCAAGCGGCGTGCGGCTCATGTTCTACTCCTGGTTCTGGGGCGGGAGCGCAGAGATCATCGGCACGTCAAAGTCCTGCGGGCCGAGTGCAGCTGCACCGCCCGGGGAGCCGAGGTCATCGAAGAAGGCGGCGTTGGCGTCGTTGTAATCCAGCCACTCATCCGGGACATCATCCTCGTAGAAGATGGCCTCCACCGGGCAAGCCGGCTCGCAGGCGCCGCAATCCACGCACTCATCCGGGTGGATGTAGAGCATGCGCTTGCCCTCGTAGATGCAGTCAACAGGGCATTCCTCAACGCAGCCGCGGTCCATTATGTCGACGCAAGGCTGCGCGATGGTGTAAGTCATAAGGTGTTTAAACTCCTGTGCGTCACGGGTTTTCTACGACTAACAGTATGCTACTCCGAGGCGAAAAATGGCCAAACGCTACCCGCGATTCCCGCGGCGAACAGCAGCAGGCTGAGAATATTATTGGGCAGCAGGCTACCGTCACCGATGGCGGCTCCCAGCATGAACGCGAGAAATCCTCCCACCCACGCCAGCCCGGGCACACCGGCGATGTAGGGATTCTCACTCCACAGGCGGGCTGTGCGAGTCAACACTCCGTTGAACCAGAATGCAATGAGGATGGTGATGGGAAAGGCCATCCCGGACTCGCCGGGCCACGGCAGACGAGCAGTGAGATAAACCACCTCGAGAGTCAGCGAGCAGAGTGCGCCTAAGACGAGCCACACTAGGCCCCCTACCTGCTCGCCGCGGGAGAAATCAGTGCGAATGGCGCGCTCGGTCATTTCTCCCCCAGCAATGAATCCTGTGGTTCACCCTGTCCCAATTGGTAGAACTCTTGACGCAGCAGAGGCATGGTGAGCAAGTTTGACAAGGCATAGGCTGCGGGAACCTCCGCGGGATCCTTGAGCCCTGCCTGGGCGGCGTGCGGGTTGACGGTGGTGAGGGAGCCGTCGGCAAGCCAGATCTGCGTGGCGTGGGCCAGCATCGCCGCACGCTTGGCGCTGAGAGCCGCGTCAGTGAGCTCGTAAGTGATATCGCAGCCAGCGTTGGTGAAGTTGTCCAGGTACTCCTTGTCCGGCAGGCTCCAGCTCTCGGGAGGTGTGACAGCCTCGAGGCCGCGATAGTGCGCGGTGCGCTCGAAGACGGCCCACCAGATCCGCTGCTCCGGCTCGGCAGCCGCATGCACGGCCTTGTGTACGGCGATATGGTCGGGGTGCCCGTAGCCGCCGTCCGGACCATAAGTCAACACCGCGTGTGGTCGCAGCGCAGCAAGGTGGCTACGCAATAAATCTGCGGCCTCGTCCACACGGTTCACCAGGGCCCGCGGATTCTCGTGAGCGGGCGAGCCTTCCATCCCGGAATCACGGAAGTGCCCAAATCCGCCCAGCTGAATGCCCTCGACCCCTAACGCGTCGAGCGCGTGCTTGAGCTCCCAAGCACGGAAACCTCCCAGCTGATCGGTTTCTGCCAGGCCTTGGTAAGGCTCGCCGATGATCTCGCCTTCCTCACCCAGCGTTGCGGTAATCACGGTGACCTGCGCGCCGCGCGCGGACAAGTCCGCCAGCGTGCCGCCGGTAAAGAGCACCTCATCATCCGGGTGAGCGTGAACAGCCACGACGCGGTAGCCCGCGAGATCCTTAATCATCGTCTTTCCTCCACTGCGGTGCGCTAATCAGACCGGAATCCCAGTCCTTAATGCTTTGTCCGGGGCCAACAATACCCTTGCCCAAAGCGTGGACTCGCACCTCATTGAGCAGCGGGATGAAGAGCACTTCTTCCTTGTTGAGGTGCTCTACCCGCTCTTCGGCGGCCTCGGAATCCAGTTCGCCTGAAAGAATGTCAAGGGCTGACTCTGCGGAATTTTCTGGGCAGAATCCCGACAGCGTTGCCGCTGGGCGCGTCGGCGTTGCGCACACGAAGTAATTGGCCAAGGTTATCGCATCCCTGCCGTTCTCATCCCACGCCACCACGGCATCAACCTTGCCCGCCGGAAGCAGATCCGAGGTAATTGTAGTCAGGCGTTCGGTGACGACCTCCGCGTCAATAGCCTTGGCTTGCAGCACGTCCACAATGGTGGTGGCTGCCGCCAAGGCCGTGGGATTTTGAGGATCCACACCGATGCGCACGGGCTTGCGTCCCGCCCGCTCCCGCAGTGGGGCGAGCTCCGCGTTACTGTCAAAGGGGTTGTTCCCAGGCTCCAGCTCTGAGGCACGGCCGGTGGCCAAGCGAGCAATCTGGTCGGTATCGAGAAGCGAAGCCAATGCGCGGCGCTGGGGCTGCTCGTTGAGAGCGCCCTCCGCAGTGGACATTTCCAAGCGGAGCTGGCGTTGCCGTGTCACCACACCGGTATTGACATTGCTGAGCAGGCTCAGGCTCTCCAGGGTGGTCTGTTGCGGGGTGAAATCAGCAAAACCGATCTGCCGCGAGCGCAACATATTCACCGCTTGCGCGGTATCGCGAACCGCACGCAGCTGGATGACGTCGATGTTCGCGGGATTTTCTCCCCAGAAACGGTCATTGCGATTAAGCGTGATGATTCCTCGCCCGCGGTCCATGCTTTCCACGAGGTAACGCCCAGCAGAGGCGGGGATCCCGTCGGCCAGCACTGAGGCGAAATCCCTGTCTTCTAGAAGGTGGGAGGGCAAAAGATGGGCAAAAAGTTTGTGCCAGTCTTCGACGCGGTGGTCGAAGTCCACGGTCACCACCCGCCCATTGCCGGAGGTCCGCACAGCCGAGATCGCCCGATAGCCAGAAACATTCTTAGCCCCCGGGGTGCGAGTTATCTGGGACCACAAATAGTTAAAGTCGGAACCACTGATCGGCGTGCCATCAGACCATTGGGATGGCGCGGCGATGGTATAGCGCACACGCATCGCAACGCCTTCGGGGGCTTCGATCTCCTCGGCAGATTCCAGGACATCCGTGTCCATCTCGGTGCCGTGGAACGCAGAGGGCAGCACTAGCTCCGCAATCTGGTTGACCAGCTCAGAATTATTTGCCACGAGGTGCGGGTTGAGGCCGCCGCGCAGCGGGTCAACCCCGATGGCCACGGTGCTGCGCTTCGGCAGAAGGTCCTCTTCGGGCGCTGCCTCAGGTGGCGGGGCGGTGGTGCTGGAATTCGTTGGAGTGGCGCTGCGATCATCCTCGTCCACCACCGGCGGCGGGCCAGGGTTAGCCTGGCAGGCCGTCAGCAGGGCGGCTGCGAGGATAACGCCGAGCCGAGGCAGGAAACGGTCCACTCCACACAACCTCAAATTCCGGAAAGTACTTCTTTACCACCCTGGGGCGGCGCTTGACGACGCCCCACGCATCCCCAGTGGTTACTTGTTGAGCTGCTTAGCGCGGGCGGCCGCACGCTTGCGTTCGGTGGAGGACAGCTCGACCTTGCGCACGCGCAGGACGTTCGGGCCGACCTCGACGCACTCGTCGGTGCCACAGAACTCCAGCGCCTCTTCCAGGGACAGGGTCCGAGCCTTGGCGAGGGTGACGGTGGCATCCGCGGTAGCGGAGCGCATGTTGGTCAGCTTCTTTTCCTTGGTGATGTTGATATCCATATCCTCATCACGGTTATTGGCGCCGACAACCATGCCTTCGTAGGCCTCCATGCCCGGCTCCACGAAGAAGTCACCACGGTCCGCCAACTGCTGCAGAGCGTAGGCGGTGATCTGGCCGGAACGGTCGGCCACCAGCGAGCCCGTCGGGCGTGCCTTGATATCGCCAGCCCAAACATCGAGACCATCGGAGATGGAGTTGGCGATACCAGAGCCGCGAGTCTCCGTCATGAACTGAGTGCGGAAGCCGATAAGGCCGCGGGCGGGGACGCGGAAAACCATGCGGACCCAGTCGCCCTCGCGGACATCCATGGACTGCATTTGGCCCTTGCGGGTGGCCAGCAACTGGGTAATAGCGCCCTGGTGCTCGGAGGGGGAATCGATGGTGAGCATCTCGTACGGCTCCATCGTCTTTCCGTCGATGACCTGGGTGACCACCTGCGGCTTGCCGACGGTCAACTCGAAACCCTCACGGCGCATGTTCTCGATGAGCACGGACAAGGCCATCTCGCCGCGGCCCTGAACCTCCCAAGCATCCGGGCGCTCTGTCGGCAGCACCTTGAGGGAGACGTTACCGATGAGCTCCTGGTCCAAGCGAGCCTTGACCATGCGGGCAGTGAGCTTATCGCCGCCGCCCTGGCCTGCCATCGGGGAGGTGTTGACGCCGATGGTCATGGAAATAGCCGGCTCGTCGACCTTGATGCGCGGCAGCGGCTCCGGGTTCTCCACGTCCGCGATGGTGTCACCGATCATGATGTCGGAGATACCGGAGATAGCCACGATGTCACCCGCGATGGCCTCGGTATCCGGCTGGCGCTGGAAGCCAACGGTGCGCAGGAGCTCTGCCACCTTGACGGTCTTGGTGTGCATCTCCCCTTCCTCGTCGTAGTGCATCCAGGCCACCTGCTGGCCCTTCTTGATGGTGCCAGAGTAGATGCGCAGCAGGGCGATACGGCCGAGGAAGTCATCGGAGTCCAGATTGGTCACGTGCGCCTGCAGCGGGGCGTCGACCTTGGCGGAGGGCTCAGGGAGGACGTCATAGATGACGTCGAAAAGCGCCTGCAGATCATCAGCGTTCGGGACGTTGCCGTTGCCCGGGTTTTCGGTTGAGGCCTTGCCCTCGCGGCCGGAGGTGTAGAGGACCGGGAGATCCAGCAGCTCCTCAGCGGCCGCAGCAGCTTCCTCATCCTCGAGGCCGGCGGCGATTTCTAGCAGGAGATCTTGCGCTTCGGTGACGACCTCATCGATGCGGGCATCCGGGCGGTCGGTCTTGTTGACGCAAATGATGACCGGCAGCTTCGCCTCCAGAGCCTTGGTGAGCACGAAGCGGGTCTGCGGGAGGGGGCCTTCGGAGGCGTCGACAAGCAGCACAACACCGTCGACCATCGAGATACCGCGCTCCACCTCGCCGCCGAAGTCGGCGTGGCCCGGGGTGTCGATGACGTTGATGATGAGATCCCCGCCGTCCTTGCCCAGGCCCTTGCGGTGGATGGCGGTGTTCTTCGCCAGAATGGTGATGCCGCGCTCGCGCTCCTGATCATTGGAGTCCATGACGCGATCCGAGTGTTCGCCATGGTCGCCGAAAGCGCCGGACTGCTCCAGCATGCCGTTGACGAGGGTGGTTTTACCGTGGTCAACGTGCGCGACGATGGCTACGTTACGGAACTCAGTATTACTCACGTGTGGGGTGCTCCTTAAAGCATGATGCGTTAGCGATGTGAACGGCCCTTAAATATACTCTCTAGCTCTTTGATGTGCAGCATCGCGCGTGATCCCGCAGAGCGCTACGAGATGTAACGAATTGATATCAACAGCCGACATACCGCACAGTAGACCTCTATTGAGAGTTGACTACATCAAAAAAGTGAATATTGTGGCTGCAGATACTATTGTGACGCATGTGATTTAGTTTCTGCCGTCACGCCCCCACCCACACACAAGGATTTTCCATGGCCTTTTCCGAACAGCACTCTTCCCGCTCCGCCCGTCGTGGCGTCGCCGGACTCACTGCTGCCGTGATGATGGGCCTACTCAGCATCACGCCCGCAAACGCCGGCGCCCCCGACCTCTCCTCGCTCGTGAATATCCCACAGAGCAGCAACCCGTTGGACAGCCTCGGCCGTCCCACCCCGGAGACGCAGGAGCGCGTTCGTGCTTTCGCGGCACAGCCATGGATCCCGCAGGAAGCCCGCAGCGCCATCCTCACCGCCCTTAATTTCACCGCCGGTGAAGGCGGCGAAGGCGGCGTTGCCATGCCGGAGGGAAATAACCCCGGCTTCCGCCAGTTCTACTGGCCCACGGTCTCCGCGCAGTGCATCGGCGGGCAGGGCGATTCGGTGGGTTCCGCCATCGCTGTGCCTGGCCCGACCGATATGCCGGCCCCAGGTGCAGGTGAAGGCGAAACCGTCTTCCTCTTCACCGCGCTGGGCACCCCGACCGCCGCGGAAGAGCAGGGCGCCATGCGCGTTCAGTGGTTCAACCTGGACACCTTCCAGTTTGGCACCACTCCCCTGTTCAACAATGGCATCAACACCGATGGGCCAACCACGGTCTCGGGCCGTGCCACGACTGGCAAGGGTACCGTCGTGGCGGTCCTCTCCGGCGCAGTCAACACTGCTGAATCCTCGTGTTCCTTCCCACCTACCGCGGCTTACCTCGAGGTGAACTAATGAGCACAGACCTGCACCCAGTCAAGCAAGAAACCTTTAATACCACCGACAACATCAACGTCGACCCGAAAGGTTTCGAGCGCGAGGTAGACACCTACCGGGTCACCGACTTTGGCCTCTACATGGCCCGCGGCGCTAATCACCCGCGCTTCGGCTACCTCGAGTCTTGGCTGCTGCCGGACCTTGGCTTGCGCGCCAACATCTTCCACTTCCGCGAGGGCGTCGATGTGCACCAGGACTTCTACATCGACGTTGCCGATATCGATATTGACGGGGACGTGTGGACCACCCGCGATCTCTACGTCGACTTGGTCTCCACCTCTGGCGAGCCAGTCGATGTACTCGATATTGACGAGCTAGCCGCCGCCACCTCCAACGGCCTCATCAGTGCCGAGGAGGCCGAGCGCGCCATGGAGCGGACCCTGACCGCCGTCGAAGGCATCACGCGCTACGGCGATGACGCCATGAATTGGTTGCGCACGCTGGGAATGGACCTTACTTGGGCAGAAAATGTGGAGCTCGTTCCCGCCGAGTAACCTAGGGTGAGTACTTCTCCCCCACCTTAAAAGGATGTGAGCCATGGCCGGTGGTCTCTTTGCCCTGCTTGACGACGTCGCCCTGATCGCCCGCTCCGCTGCCTCCAGCGTCGACGACGTGGCAGCATTGGCCGGAAAGACTTCGGTGAAAGCCGCCGGGGTCGTTGTCGACGACGCCGCTGTCACGCCCCAATATGTCCAGGGCGTCAAGCCGCAGCGTGAGCTGCCCATGATTTGGCGCATCACCAAGGGCTCGCTCATCAACAAGCTCGTCATCATCCTGCCGATTGCGCTCATTCTGTCGTGGATCGCGCCGTGGGCGCTCACCCCTATCCTCATGTGCGGTGGTGCTTACCTGTGCTTCGAGGGCGCAGAGAAGATCTTCCATGCTGTCCTTCACCGCGGTGATAAGGACGAACAGACCGTGGAAGAAAAGGGCCCCGATGCCGAGGACTCCCTGGTGAAATCCGCTATCACCACCGACCTCATCCTCTCCGCCGAGATCATGGTGATCTCCCTCAACGAGGTCATTGATCAGCCCTTCTGGCTGCGCCTCGGCGCCTTGGTCACCGTTGGTGTCCTCCTCACGTTGGGCGTCTATGGCGCCGTCGGGCTGCTAGTCAAGATGGATGACATCGGCGTCGCCCTGCTCAAGCGTCACGATGGTGACTCCGCCCTGGGCACCGCCTTGGTGAAGGGCATGCCGATTGTGCTCAAGATCATCGGCATCATCGGCACCGCCGCCATGCTGTGGGTCGGCGGCCACATTGTGGTCAAGGGTCTGAGCGAATTCGGCGCCGAACAGCCTTGTGGCTTTATCCACCACGTGACCGAGAGCATCAACAACGGTGCCCTCGCCTGGTTGGCGGACACCGGCTTGTCGATGTTGTGCGGCTTTATTCTGGGCGCCGTTATCGTCACCATCATCATGGCGGTCAAGGCCACCGCCGAGCGCGTGAAATAGACCTTAGATAAACAGCGCGAGGGAGACGGCCATGACCGCCATCCCGGCGATCAGTCCGTAGATGGCACAGTGGTGTTCTCCGGTCTCCTCCGCCGTGGGCAAAAGCTCATCCAAGGAGATGAACACCATGATGCCGGCGATGACGGCAAAGCTGATGCCGAAAGTCATCGGCCCGATAAATGGCATCAGCAGCGCGAAGCCAATGAGAGCGCCGAGGGGCTCTGCCAAGCCAGATAGCGTGGCCCACCAGAAGGCTTTCTTGCGTGAGCCCGTCGCGCTGCGCAGGGGCACTGCGACCGCAATACCTTCGGGGATATTGTGGTGGCGATCGCCACGGCGACGGGGATAGCGATCTCCGGGGCTTCGAGGCCTGAGAGAAACGTGGCAAAGCCTTCCGGGAAGTTGTGGATGGCCAGCGCGAAGGCGGTAAAGATGCCGGTCTTCATCAGCCGTTTGCGCCGCGCGTCCTCCTCGGTGGTGGCCGGCTCGTGCGGGTTAATCTCCTCGGGCACAAGGCGGTCAATGATGGCAATGATCGCAATACCCGCGAAGAATGCCGCCATCATCGTCCAGGTGGCGCGAGCTTCGTCCCCGAGGGTGCTTTCTAGCTTCTTCAGGGCCTCCGGCAGGATTTCCATGAAGGAGACGTAGAGCATTACGCCCGCAGACAGCCCCAAAGCAGTGGCCATGAACTTCGGGCCTGGCTCCCGCTTTCCGACGGCCAGGGCGCCTCCGATGGACGTCGACAAGCCCGACAGCAGCACAAGGCTGAAAGCGAAGGCAATGGTAGCTAAGTCCATAGTGGGAAACTATAGCGTGTCTAACCCGGCCTCTGCGTAAGCTTGGAAGGAGTCCATCGCTTCCCATCTGACTCACGAGGTGACTGTCGCAACCATGGTGCTGTATCCGCTGGCTCCGTCCTATTTTGGTGTCGAGCACGTCGCGATTCTTGAGCACGTCAACTTTTCTACCGCGTTGAGCATTCCGGGGTTGGCGCAGCAGCCTGCGCTCGTCGACGTTTCCTTGCTCCCCGACCCCACTACGGGTGGCTGGCGCGTCCGCTCGGATTTCGGTTTTCTCGGTGCGCTCGATGACGAAGAGTCCGCTGAGTATCCAGCGCTGAACCGGCTGCGCACAGCGGCGATGAATGCAGCAACACATGCGACCGTCGAGATCGTGGACGGTGAGGTGGAGGTGGCCGTTGCTCTGGGGCTCGACCCGTGGATGATTCCCGCGAACAATCAGCCAGCGGGTACTGCCCTGCTCAGCGGTGGGCACGGCGCTCTCGTTCGTGTCGCGGAGGGAGAGCTCACTACACATCAGCTGCGCGAGATGGGAACCGAACAGCTCTTCGTGACGCTTGCGCTTCTCGACGACACCGTCCTCGCCACCCACGACAACCTCGTCCTCGGCCCGTGCGCGGAGCTCTCCGATACCCCGGCGCTGGCCACCGCATTCGCGGCCGCCTCCCAATCAGGTGCTTCCCTGGTCGCTCGGGCTTATGCTGCTGCGGGCCGCATCGCAGTGGACCTTCCCCTCGCCCCCGAAGACCCTGCTGCCCCGGCTCAGTCTGCCGAGCTCTTCGCACCTGTGGTCCCGCCGCTGCCGGTCGACCCAAACAATCCCGCCATCCCGCCGGCACTCGACCCTGATGCCGACTGGGAGTTCACCACGCCTGCGGATCCCCTTGCCTCACCACTGCCCACCGGCTCGCGTACCTTCACGTCCCCTAAAGACACCTTTTAACTGGCACCTTATGCGCTTGCACTAATTCATTGACCTGGGATTTCTCTGAAACCCGCCCGCAAATGGTGCCTTTACTTTGGTGCTCTTTCCCTTGGCCCACACACGAAGCGCTTACCTTCGACCAGGCGGGTCGCGCCGGTGGCATCGAGGTGCTCCAACAGTGGGATGGCAACCCGGCGCGTCGTGGCCAGGGCCTGACGTGCCGCCGAGAGGGTGAAGGGCTGTTCCAATTGTGCCACCACATCGAAAGCCGCACGCGGAGCTGAAGGCAGAAGCACAACGCCCTTGGCCAGGCGGAGCAGGCGCCCGGCGCGCTCGGCGGCGGCGAGCTCCTTGGGGCCCAGTCCCCATTCCTTGAGGTCAGCAGCCTCCGGGGCAGCGAAGGGCTCAGCGCGCAGGCGTTGCTCGAGCTCAGCTACTGCCTTCTCTGCAGGGCCAAGGTCGACGGTCTTGCCGGGAACGCGCAGCACACCATCTACTGATTCGAGCTTGGCTGCCGCTACCGCCAACCCCAGCAGGGCCGGCTCCGACAGGTTCAGGGTGTCCATGGCCGCTGCCTTCGTCAGCCCCGGGGACAGCGGGTTCGCCGCAGCATGTGCTTCCACTGCCTCAACGAGGGCATTCTTCCACGCGGTTACCTGGCGGGCGGCAATCCACCACTCGCGGAAAACAATGACCCCTGCCGGCTTTTCCTCCACCGAAAAGCCATCGCGCAGGAGGTCGTCGCGCGAAGCGTAGCCGCAGCGCTTGAGCCACTCGGACGGGTTGGTCGGCTCTAAGGCTTCTAGCTCAGCTGCGCGCTTCTTCGCAGCACCGCGCCTACTCAGCGCGGCCGGGTGCATGTCCACGACTTCGAAGCCTGCCGCTACATGTCGCCCGCCGGGGCTGCGCACCACGAACCTATCAAGCAGCGTGAGAGATAGCGGGCTTTCCAGTGTCAACCTCGCGAACTCACCTCCTAATGGCCGCAGACGGGCACCAACGCCCGCGGTGCCGATATGCACCACGAGGTTCTGGGGAAGCTCAGCCATCTCAGTACCAAAGGTGCGGCGAATATCCACGGTTTCGAGCGCCCGCCAGCCCCCAGGGCTCAGCAGTGCATCCCCGCGATGAACCTGGTCGGCGGCCACCCCGCGAAGGTTGAGGGCCACGCGCGTGACTGGACCGGCGCTATCCACCGACTTGTTTTCACTGTGCACTCCGCGCACCGTCACGCGTTGCCCATGAAGCTCCAACTCATCCCCCACCGAGACAGTCCCCGCCGCCAGCGTTCCTGTCACCACGGTGCCCGCACCCTTCACGCTAAAGCCGCGATCGACCCACAACCGCACGCGCGCCTGGGGATCAGGCGCGGGCATAGCGGCGAGTACCTGGTCCAACTCAGTGCGTAATGTCCCCACGCCCTCGCCGGTCTTTGCGGAGACGTCGACGATGGGGGCGTCGGCAAGCGCTGTTCCAGCCAGTTCTGCCTTGACCTGCGCGGCTACCTCAGCGCGGCGGGCGGCATCTGCCCTGTCCGCGCGGCTCAGCGCCACCACTCCGTGCTCGATTCCCACGGCGCGCAGGGCATCCCGGTGGTCAGTAGACTGCGCTTGCCAGCCTTCATCGGCCGCCACCACAAAGAGCACCACCGGCGCGGGCCCCACCCCGGCCAGCATGTTGCCCAGGAACTTCTCATGCCCCGGCACATCGACAAAAGCCACATCGGCGCCGGAGTCAAGCTTCGTCCACACGAAGCCCAAGTCAATGGTCAGGCCGCGCCGCTTCTCTTCCTCCCAGCGGTCCGGCTCCATCCCCGTCAATGCCTTGACCAGGCTCGACTTGCCGTGGTCGACATGGCCGGCGGTAGCCACAACGTACACCTACATCACCGCCTGAATCGCAGCAATAAGCTCCGCGTCCTGCGACTCCGGCACGCAGCGCACATCCACCAGGCAGCGGCCCTGGTTCACGCGCGCCACCACAGGAGGCTCGCCCAACCGCAGCGGACGGGCCAGCTCTTCTGGCAACGCCACAGCCCAGCCCGGCAGCGGTACCTCGGGCGCCCCGCCGCCACCAACACGCCCGGCATGCTCGACAACCACGCCGCCTACCGCCGCAGCGACCTTCTCGGTGCGCTCGCGATGGCGCTGAGCGTCGATGTGCAGCGCATTCTGCACGGCATTGGAAGGAGCGGCAAGGGAGGCCTCAAGGGCGTTGAGCCGCAGCTTATCGATGCGCACCGCCCTCGCCAGCGGATGTTTCTTACACGCGGCGATCGCTTCCTTCTTTCCCACAAGCACCCCGGCTTGCGGTCCGCCGAGAAGCTTATCCCCCGAAAAGAGCACCACGTCTGCGCCATCTCGAAGAGCCACGCTGGCCGAGGGTTCCTCAGGCAGCACCGCATCGGGAGCGAGCAACCCGGATCCGATATCCACGATGAGTGGCACATCCGTAAGCGCACGCAACTCAGCAACCGGCACAGAAGACGTGAAGCCACTGATCACAAAGTTGGAGGGATGCACCTTGAGTATCGCCCCGGTGTTCTCCCCCAAGGCCCGCTCATAGTCCGCCAGGTGAGTTCGGTTCGTCGCGCCCACCTCACGCAAGCGGGTGGCTGTGGACTCGATGAGCTCCGGCAGACGGAAGCCCGCACCAATCTCAATAAGTTCGCCACGGGAAATGATGACCTCCTCGCCAGGGGCCAAGGCGGCGGTCGCCAGCAGCAGCGCGGATGCTCCATTGTTAACCACCAGCGCATCCTCCGCGCCGGGACAGGCGGCCAGGACAGCCTCGACCGCGCCGCGTCCCCTATCCCGCGAGCGCTGACCGCTGTCTAAGTCCATCTCAACGTCCGTATAGCCGGCTGCTGCCACCAGTGCATCCACCGCGGCTGGTGGCAATGGCGCCCTACCCAAGTTCGTGTGGATGATCACACCGGTGGCATTGATGACGCGGCGCAAGGAATAGGGCTGTGCGCTTTCGAGTCTGTCGGCCAGCTCCTGCTGAAAACGGGTGGGGTCGAGGGATCCGGAGCGGGCGTCGGCAAGCACGGCGTCGATGATCGCGCGCACCTTATGGGGTGCACTGCGCTCCTGCGCAGTGCGCACTGCCGGGTACTGGAGGATCTCATCCATCTTCGGGATGAAGCGGCGGGGGTCAGTCATCAAAGTTCCTCCTAGCTGCGCTCATGGCGGAGACGGACAGGAATCGAACCTGCCAGACCGAGATACTCGGCCTCACCGGTTTTGAAGACCGGGGCGCCCACCAGGACACGTACGCCTCCGTCTGCTCACCTTACACGGGGCTAAAGTAGTACTTATGACTGACATTAAACTTACGTCCTTTGCCGCCGGTGGCGGTTGTGCTTGCAAGATTCCCCCGGGTGAGCTCGAATCTGCTGTGGCGGGCCTGGTAGGCACCGCGGACCCCAACGTGCTGGTGGGGCTTGACGACGGCGACGATGCCGCCGCCGTACGCATCCAGGACGGCCTGGCGGTCATCTCCACCGCGGACTTCTTCACCCCGATGCTCAACGACCCCTATGACTGGGGCCGGGTAGCGGCCGCCAATGCGCTTTCCGACGTCTACGCCATGGGCGGCACGCCCATCACCGCCATCAACCTCGTGGGCTGGCCGCGCGAAAAGCTCAGCCTCGATATATTGCGCGAGGTCCTGCGCGGTGGCATGGATGTGGCCAGCCAAGCAGGGATCTCGATTACTGGCGGGCACTCCATCACCGCCCCGGAGCCCACCTATGGTTTGGCTGCCACGGGCACCGTCCACCCCGACAAGATTATGCGCAATGACGCCGCCGAGGCTGGTCTTCCCATCACGCTGACCAAGCCGATTGGTGTGGGCATCCTCAACAATAAGCACAAGGCCACCGGTGAGGTTTCTCAGGCCGCGGTAGATTCCATGACCACGCTCAACCGCGATGCAGCTGCGGCAGCGGTGGAGGCAGGAGTGCGTGCAGCAACCGACGTCACCGGGTTTGGTCTTTTGGGCCACCTCTACAAGATGTGCCGTGCCTCCGGTATCGGCGCCGAGCTCGACTTCTCCGCTGTTCCTGCGGTGAACGGCGCCAAGGAAGCCCTGGCGGAGGGCTTCATCCCGGGCGGCTCGCGCCGCAATCTAGATTGGGTCCGCCCCCACCTCGATTCGGACTTGAGCGAAGAGGACCTGGTCTTCCTCGCCGATGCCCAAACCTCCGGTGGCCTCCTCCTCATCGGCGAGGTACCCGGCTACCCAGTTATCGGGCGGACCGTGCCGGGTGAGGCGCGGATTTCTATCTCTGCTTAGGAACGCGCGCTCAGAATGCGCGCGACGCCATCGACTCCGGCATGCGTGAGGTGATTGGACAAATTGTGTGTCACGGACTTCTCGCTGATGCCGGATACCCAGCGAATAGAGTCCGGAGCACACATGTTGTGGTCGATGGAAGCGCGGCGGAGGTCAACGTAATTGGCACCAGCAGCGGAGGCCGCAGTGCGCATCGCGGAGTTAATGGTGTCCTCTCCCAAACGAACCAAGCCCAGCACATCCATGTTGAAACCCACCTCGCTGCTGGTACCAGAGCGCACGGGGCACATCGCGCCATTAGCGGCAGAGATAGCTGGGTACCCCACAAACGTGATGGTGGCATGCGGCGCAGCCTGACGGATGCGATTCGTGTTATTCACCATGGCCTGCCGGTAGGAATCATTATTAAATTGCGAGACAGCAATGTCCTGCAGATTATTGGCGCCGAATTGCACAAAGACATTCTTGGTATCGGCAGTGAGGTGTTTATTGGCAATGGCACCAACGACCTGCTGATCAAAGTCCTTCCGGAAGGAGCCCCCGCTAGCCTTGGCGGCCGAACAGGCATAGTTCGCCACCGAGCGCCCCGTGATCTTGCCGTACTCCGCGGCCACTGTCTTCTTTCCTTGCGGGCAGCCTTGTGGTGATGGAGCGCCTGCTTCCGAGCCGCTGCCCTCGATGCTGCTGAGGCCCGCACGCACAAGATCGGACCGCACGCCAGCCACCTGCTTGTAGCCGGGGTTAGCAAAGAAAGAATCACCGAAGAACACGGCGTCGGCGCCGCGGTGCGGGTCTGCGGAGGCCGTAGCGGTAGAGAAGGTCACGGCACTGCAGGCCAAAGCGGTTGCGGAAAGAGCAACGGAAAAACGCTTGATGCGCTGGGAGAAGGAGAGAGACATGATTCCTTAACAGAACGATTAGGGAGAACGAGAGAATGTTTACCTCGTTCTACTCAATCACATTGGTCTATCTCTTTGCTAACCCTTTGCCATTCTTGCAATTCTTTCCCGTCACAAAATGAGGGTTCTTATCCGCCCGTCACGACGGAAGTGCCGTAGTCACCCCGCGCTTCAGCACGCCGCTTCTGTGGAGCAATCGTGGTGGCTGGGTCCTTCACCGCTTCCAGTCCCGCGTTGAGCACACCAAAGCGGGTGCACGCAGATCCCGCCATGAGCGCAAGGCCGGACAATACCGACACGGTGCGTGACTTGGTCGCCGCAGCTACGGCCGTTCCCACACCACCGGAGGCGATGAGCCATTCAGAAGCCTTCATGAGCTTTCCCGGCAATCCCTCATGCAGCGGCCGCCTGGGTTCCGGTTCCATGTGATTTTCCATGATCCGCGTCGCGACTAGGTCACTCACTGCGGCCGTGATGCCCAGGGCGCGTGCAGGCCCAGCGTTCTTCACCGGGGTAAAGGCCATGGCGGCACCCGCCGCCGCGGCCGACGCCGAGGAAACAAAGACATAGGGCAAGTGCTTCTTCGCATCGTTCCATGTCGGGTTAGAGGTATTAGCCAACAGCACCGCTGTATAGCCAGCGAGTGGTCCGCCGAGAACTCCCGCAACGGCCCCCGCTGGGCCGGCTGCCTTATCAAGGGATCGGCGAAGCGGTTTCGGCAGCACACCGCCGACCAGCTCATCAGCCTCGACGACTGCAGGCAGCGACGCAGCAGAAGCAAAGCTGCCCAAAATCCACGAGCCGATGGACATCGGAGAGGTCACCTTGAAAACGCGGAACATGTTGAGCAGACGCTCTGGGCGCCCAAGGTCGAGGATCAGAAAGACAGAGCCCACCGAGGCCGCAGAGAACGCCGTCAATCGGGTAGAACGTTTGAGAGGCGCGTTACCCGTAGCCTGCGCGCCAGCGGCGAGTAATGCCGAGCCTCCCGAAAGTCCACCGAGGAACAGATAGCCACCAATTGGCCACTCCCACGGCGGGGCCTTGACTACGGGCTTGCCGTAATACGAGGAGAACTCGAAGTCCTCCGCCATGCGCGCTTCTTTGGACCCATCCTGTGCGCCGGCGCCGACTCGTCCACGCCGGCGCTTCTTGCCACCGCCGCGACGACGCCTAGGCTCCTGCGGCGGGCGGTACTCATCAAATTCGCTCACTTGCGGCCTCCCAACATGAATGCCCCGGCCACGGCTAACGCCATGCCGCCAATTGCCTTCGCGGCAGTCTTATACATCTGCGGCAGATCCGCCGTGGGCACGCGCGGATCCGGCGGCAAACCATAGACCTCTGGTGAATCGAGGAGCAGGAATATGGACCCGGTCCCTCCAACTCCATCCTGGGAATTGGCGCCGTAGAGACGAGCCTCGGTCAGCCCTTGCTCGTGGAGGACACGGACTCGCTCCTGCGCAGCAGCGAGCATCTCCTCGTAAGGTCCAAACTGGATAGAATCCGTCGGGCAGGTCTTAGCGCAAGCAGGCTGTTCACCAATCTTGAGCCGGTCATAACACATGGTGCACTTCTGAGCTACACCCAAATTTTTGATCGGCATGGCCTGTCCCGGCGTATGGTCTGGACCTTGCGGCTTAAGCTGCTTCAGCTTTGCCAGCACGTTCACACCCGCGTGGTCAGGCACCTCGTAATCCACAGTGGCGGTCTTGTCCGCCTTCAGCGTCACGCCGCCGTCATCGCGGCGCTCAATGACGCCGAAAGGACACCCAGCAACGCAGGTCCCGCAGCCATTGCACACATCATCTTGCACCACAACGGTGCCGAATTCGGAACGAAAGAGCGCGCCCGTCGGGCACACGTCCAAGCATCCAGCATTGGTGCAGTGCTTGCACACATCGGAGGACATGAGCCAGCGAAAATCATCGGTATCTGGGGTGACGCTTGGCGCGGAGACTGTGGGCAGCCCCAGTGAGACGAGCTTGCGCCCATCCTCGCGCGCCTGCTCAATACGCTCATTGCTTTGCTCAATGAAGGTCACGTGCCGCCAGGTATTGGCACCCAGCGAGCCTGTGTTGTCATAGGAATTGCCGGTGACCGCATAGCCTTCCACCGGGTTGCGGTTCCATTCTTTACAGGCCACCTCGCAAGCCTTGCAGCCGATGCATACCGAGGTATCGGTAAAGAACGCCATGCGCTGATAGGACTCATAGCCGTGTTTATCAGCCTTTTCGGTGAAAAGATTAGCCATTAGTCCTCCTTAGCCTTCTTTTCCTTCATAGTCCGCCACATTGCCTGCGGTGGCGTCATCGCCGGTGTTCTCCTCAGAAGCATCGCTCTTCGTGCTAAAAGCATCTGAGACGTCCAGGATCCGGTTGCCCGAGTCAACAGTAAGGTGCGCCCGCTCTTGGTACTCGCGCAAGAGTTGCACTCGTGCCTCGCCCCGCGGGCGCCGGCCCGGCTGAATATCGCAGGCGCCCACCTTTGAGTTCTGGATAAACACGTTCGGCTCCAAGGTCAGGCCCAACAGATCGTTGGCACCATCGCCGGCCACCTCGGTGGTCTCTGATTCTCCGTAGTGGAAGGGCAGGCCAATCTGGTGGAAGTCCTCACCATTGATGGTGAGCATCTCCATGCGGTCCGTCACCAAAACCTGCGCCTCTATGACACCACGCGGCGACACAATAGTGGCCCACTCGCCGTTGACAAGTCCACGCTTGGCGGCCAGTTCCTTGTCCACCTCGCAGAACAAGCCCGGCTGCAGCTCCGCCAAGTAAGGCAAGCGGCGCGACATCGCACCGGAGGTGTACATCTCCGTCAGACGGTAGGTAGAGAAGACAAACGGGAAGACCTCAGCACCGCGCTCCCCTGGCTCGGGGCGGGAAAGGTTATCCGCGCGCTTGATAGTCAACCGCGTCGGCGATTGCTGCTGCTTGTACAGCGCATTCTGCACCGGCGATTCCTGCGGCTCGTAGTGAGTCGGCAGCGGGCCGTCGGACAGTCCCTTCGGGGCAAACAGCCAACCTAGGCCGTCGGCCTGCATGATGAAGGGATCATCGCCGTCGAGGGCGTCGGGGCCGACGGCGTCGACAGGCGCAACATAGTCCGGGCGCTTCGTCACCGGGAAGTCCGGGACGTCGTCACCAACCCACTTGCCCTGGTCCTCATCCCACCAGATGTACTTCTTGCGCTCCGACCATGGAGTGCCATCCGGCTTGGCGGAGGCGCGATTGTACAGGATGCGTCGGTTAGCCGGCCATACCCAACCCCACTCGAGTGCTACTTCGTTCTGCTCAGAGCCCGGGACCTTCTTCGCGGCGTGGTTGATGCCGTCCTTATACACGCCGGTGTAGATCCAGCAGCCGCCGGAGGTAGAACCGTCGGCGCGCATCTCGGTGAAACTCGGCAACAATTGGCCCTTCTTTGGCCCATCGAGGTAGTAGCCGTTGATCTCACGCAAAATCTCATCCGAGCTGGGATCGCCGTGTTCATCCTCGGTGTAATCCCACGTCACGGACTTAATCGGCAGGTCGCGCGGGTCGGTCGAATCCGCCAAGCGCTCCCTAATCTTCTTGCCCAAGTGGTAGAAGAACCACGCCTCGCTGCGGGCCTGGCCCGGCGGCGGAGTCGCCTGGAAGCGCCATTGCACCATGCGTTGGGTCTGGGTAAATGTTCCGGACTTCTCCACGTGCGTTGCCGCAGGCATGAGGAATACCTCGGTAGCGATCTCCTCGGTCTTGAGCTCGCCGTTCTTGACTTCCGGCGAATCCTTCCAGAAACTTGCCGTTTCAATCTCTTGGAAATCGCGGACAACCAACCACTTCAGCGAGGCCAGTCCGCGGCGCTGCATACCACCGTTGGACTGCGCCACCGCTGGGTTCTGACCGAAGACAAAGTAGCCCTCCACTTCCTTGCGCAGCATGGCCAGCAATGTCTCATAGGTCGAGTGCGCGCCGGACAGGCGCGGCATAAGGTCAAAGCCCCAATTATTCTCCTTGGTAGCGGCGTCGCCCCAATAGGACTTCATGAGCGAGACCGCGTAGTTCTCACCCAACTGCCAGAAGCCCTTCTGGTCTTCCTGCCGGAAGGAATCCAGGTAATCCGCCCAGGTCTCCTGATCCACGTGCGGCATGGGCAGGTAGCCCGGAAGCGAGTTGAAGAGAGTCGGAATATCAGTCGAGCCTTGAATCGAGGCATGCCCGCGCAAGGCCATGATGCCCGAGCCAGGGCGGCCCACATTGCCCATGAGCAGCTGCAGAATCGCCGCGGTTCGGATGAACTGTGCGCCCAGGGTGTGCTGGGTAAAGCCCAGCGCGTAGGCGAAGCACGTGGTGCGCTCCGGGGTGGAGTTCTGCGCAATCGAGTCTGCCAAGTAGTAGAAGTCCTCCGGCGCAATGCCACAGGTCTCCTCCACCATCTCCGGGGTGTAGCGCGAGTAGTGGCGTTTGAGGATCTGGAAGACCGTGTTTGGATCCTCCAGCGTCATGTCCTTCTCCACGTTCCACGAGGAGCCCTCAGGCTTTTGCACGTACTGCCACGAGTCCGTGACGTACTTGCCCTTCTTCGCGTCGTACCCGGAGAACAGGCCTTCCAGGTCCTCGGTGTCTTGGAAATCCGGCGAGATGATCGACGCCGCGTTGGTGTAATTCACCACGTAATCGTGGAAATACAGGTCATTATCCAGAACGTACTTGATAATGGCGCCGAGCAGCACCACGTCCGTGCCACCGCGAATGCCGATGTGGCGGTTCGCAAAGGCAGACGTTCGCGTGTAGCGCGGATCCACGTGGATAATGCGCGCACCACGCTTCTTGGCTTCGACGACCCACTGGAAACCCACGGGGTGGCATTCGGCCATATTAGAACCCTCGATGACGATGCAATCCGCATTCGCCATATCCTGCAGCGGTTGGGTCGCGCCGCCGCGGCCAAACGATGTTCCTAGACTAGGAACAGTGGCGGAGTGTCATATGCGCGCCTGGTTCTCTACCTGAATAGCACCAGTCGCGGTAAACAGTTTCTTAATGAGGTAGTTCTCCTCATTATCTAGCGTCGCGCCACCCAGACCGGCGATGCCCATGGTGCGGTTGAGACGACGCCCGTGCTTATCGACGTCCTCCCAATGCCTCGCGCGTGCCTCCACAAAACGGTCCGCGATCATATCCATCGCGGTTTCTTCGTCGAGCTCCTGCCATTCAGTGGCATAGGGCGCTCGGTACTTGATCGTGGTGATGCGGGTCGAGGAGTTAATGAGTTGCTCAGAAGCAGAGCCCTTGGGGCAGAGGCGGCCGCGGGAGATCGGGGAATCCGGATCGCCCTCGATTTGGATGACCTTGTCATCCTTCACGTAGACGCGCTGGGAGCAGCCGACTGCGCAGTAGGGGCAGACCGACTGCACGACGCGATCCGCCTCGACGGTGCGTCCCTGCAGGTCCTCACTCTTAGCCGACTGCGTAGACACGTCGCGGCCGAAGGCATCCTTGTTGCGGATTTGGCGTACGACGGGCCAGTTCAGTGGGCTAAAACGTGACATGTCTTAAACCTACTGGTTTGCCTCCATGTTTTCCACCCTTCTTAAGACCATAAGACAAGGATCGGGCCTAAAACGCGAAAAGCTGGAGCTTTGCAGCTCCAGCCTCTTAGCCCTTAACCGAGATTACTTGCGGGTCTCGGTGATGCCATCGGTATCGATCTGCTCCTTGCGCAGATCCTCGGTGTGGGTCTCGGTGTCCTTGATGGTTTCCTTGGAGAGGTTAACCTTCTCCACCGGGACGGTCTTCTTCTCTACGTTCACACGCTCTTCATGCAGGGTGACGGAGGCTTCTTCTGCTCCGTTATCGCCAATGGTGCCGGTGTAGTTGGCAGCGTCAGCCTCAGAAATCGGGGTGCGCTCGACGCGAACCTCTTCGCGCTCGACCGGAACCTCAACAGTCTCAGTATCGGTCACGACGTACTTGCGCAGGCGAGCCTCACCAGTGGCCACGCGCTCCTTGTTGACGTCTAGGCGCTCCTCGGAGCGGATAACTTCACCTTCGTTGTTGGAGACGCCGTTACCGGTAGCAGTAGAGCGGTCAGTGTCAATACGGTCGGTAGCAGCGGTCCCATCCTTAGCGTGCGCACCTGCTCCAGCGCCGGCAACGCCAGCGCCAGCCACACCAGCACCGGCAGCACCAGCGCGCTCATCACGCTCGTCACGGTAGGTGGTGACATCCTGTGCGTTCTCGAGGTCGTAGTGCTTGAAGATGTCCGCCTGCGCCTCAGGAGTCAGCGGCTTATCGGAGTCAAAGTCCGGTGCGTTCTCGATGCGGTCCTTGGAGAAGGCCAGCTTGAGCTCTTCACCGGTGAAATCGTGACCACGGAGCGGAACCAAGCTGGAGCTCATGCCGAACAGGCCGTGGTTGACCTCAACGAAGGTCGGCTGACCGGACTGCTCGTCGACGAAGACCTCCTTGACAGAGCCCAGCTTGTCGCCGGTCTTGTCGTATGCGGTTGCGTTAAACAGATCCTTGATATTCTTACCCATTGTTTCTCTAAACCTTTCTATATTTGGTCTATATGGAACTGGCAAACCACAGCCATCGATATCACCCCCACATGCCATAAGAAGTGGGGGGGCGATTTGCTATTTCGTTTGCGCTGTCACCCACCATACGGACAAATAAACAATGCGCCACCGCTACAGTCCATCCCATTGCCAAAATCGCGCTTTGCCGCAGGTCACATTAGCTATAACGATTAGATTACGAGATTATTTACGCACCTCACAAGCTTATCAGAACGACGAAGCTCTCTCCCTCCCCATACCCAGACCGAAACACAAGGACATCAACCTGCCCCCACAACGTAGCACCCAACAACAATCCTCTATACAATTCTTTACGTTGCCCACAGGGGCAACCAATAAACGTTAGCTACCCCCACCCCGTTCGGCGCATTCCTTAATTGGTCTACATTCCCAATCATCACAACTCCACCATTGAGTACCCTGAACATCATGAACCAGACGAAACACTTCGAACTCAAAGTCCCGGGCGGCAAACTACTCGTCGTAGATCTTGATATTGACACCCACAGCACCGTTACCGCAGCCAAGGTCTCCGGCGATTTCTTTCTTGAGCCTGAGGAGGCCTACGAGGCACTAGCCCCAGCACTGGTTGGCATCACTACCGCCACAAGTACCGAGGACGTCCAATCCCGGCTCGATGCCGCGCTTGCGCGAATCGACTCACCCGTGGCTCTCCATGGTTTTGACACCCACCACCTTGCCGTCACAGTTAGACGTGCACTGTCCGGCGGTACCGATTTCACCGACCACAACTGGGAGATCCTGCGCCCAGGAGTTCTCCCAACCCCAGTCAACGTCGCCCTCGATGAGGTCCTCCTCAACGAAGTCGCGGAAGGAAAACGCGGCCCTACGCTCCGCTTCTGGGAGTGGGAAGACCGCGCCGTGGTCTTCGGCTCCTACCAGTCTTATTCCAATGAGTTGGACCAGGAGGGCGTCGACAAGCACGGCATTGTTCCAGTGCGCCGAATCTCCGGTGGTGGCGCAATGTTCATGGAGGGCGGCAACTGCGTAACCTATTCCCTGTACGCCCCAGACTCGCTCGTAGCCGGTTATTCCTACGAGGCTAGCTACGAGTATCTGGACCAATGGGTTCTCGCGACGCTCGGAAAGCTTGGTGTCAATGCCTGGTACGTGCCGATTAATGACATCACGTCGGACGGCGGAAAGATTGGCGGTGCCGCCCAAAAGCGCCGCAAGGGCGCGGTGCTCCACCACACCACGATGAGCTATGACATCGATGCAGACAAGATGATGGAGGTCTTGCGCATCGGCAAGGTCAAGGTCTCTTCCAAGGGCCTAGCCAGCGCAAAGAAGCGCGTGGACCCGCTGCGCCGCCAAACCGGCGTGCCGCGCGAGGAAATCATCGAGACTATGGCTACCGAGTTTGCCACCCGCTATGGCGCCGTCGACGCCGAGCTTTCCGACGACACACTCGCCGCCGCCCGCCACCTCGTCGACACCAAGTTCCTCAACGACGAGTGGACCAAGCGCATCCCATAATTTGCGGGGGAATTTCTGGGCAGCGTACGGTGTTACATGTTCTAATGAACCGATCGGTATGACTTTACCGAACCAAATGGTCCATTTCTATACAACACTGTCTAGAAGGAAAATCTCGTGTCCGACACTTCCTCCCGCGCATCCTCGCGCACGCTGCCCTCGTGGGCCACCGGCTTTGGCGCCCAGGTCATCGCCGGCCTCATTATCGGCCTTATTCTCGGATTCATCGCTTCCGGCATGGAGTCCTCGTGGCTCTCCGATACCTTGTCCGGCGTCGGCGGCGCGTACGTCCAATTACTCAAGGTGATGGTCCCGCCGCTCATCTTCGCGGCCGTCGTCACCTCGGTTGCCAACCTGCGCAAGGTGGCTAACGCCGCCTCGCTGGCAATCTCCACCCTCGTATGGTTCGCCATTACGGCTTTCTTCTCCGTCTTAGCTGGCATTCTCGTCGCCCTCGTGATGAAGCCAGGCGTAGGTACGACTGTCGATGCCTCCACCGCCGCCGATCCCTCCAACGTTGGTTCCTGGACCGCCTTCCTCCAGCAACTGGTCCCCGCCAACTTCTTTGGACTCAAGGCTTCCCTGAGTGATGGCGAAGTCTCCCTCAGCTTCGGCGCCCTTCAGCTACTTGTTATTTCCTTGGCCTTGGGTATCGCTGCGGTCAAGGCTGGCAAAGCAGCCGATCCCTTCCTGCGCTTTACCGAATCCTTCCTCAAGGTCATCCAGGTGGTTCTCTGGTGGATCATCCGTCTCGCCCCGATTGGCACCGCCGCCCTCATCGGTAAAGCCGTGTCTACCTACGGCTGGGATGCGCTGAGCTCCTTAGGCAAGTTCGTCCTCGCGATGTATGTCGGACTCGCCCTTGTCATTGTTGTGGTCTACCCTGCCGTCCTTGCTTTCAACCGCATTCCAATCATCGGCTTCTACAAGCGCGTATGGCCAGTATTCTCCCTCGGCTTCGTCACCCGTTCCTCCATGGGAGTCATGCCGGTTACCCAGCGCTTTACGGAGAGGGCCATGGGTGTGCCTCGCGAATACGCCTCCTTCGCCATCCCGCTCGGCGCTACCACGAAGATGGACGGCTGCGCCTCCGTTTACCCGGCTATCGCCGCCATCTTCATCGCTCAGTTCTACGGAATTGACCTTTCTCCGACCCAATACCTTCTCATCATCTTCGTTTCCGTCATTGGCTCCGCAGCTACTGCCGGCACGACAGGCGCCACCGTCATGTTGACACTGACGCTCTCCACGCTGGGCCTCCCGCTGGCAGGCGTCGGCCTCTTGCTCGCCATCGAGCCCATCATTGATATGGGCCGCACCGCCGTCAATGTCACCGGTCAGGCACTGTGTGCCACGATCGTCGCCAAGCGCGCCGGCATCCAAGACCAAGCAACCTGGGATGCTGCCGAGGGTGGCGTCAATGACATCATGAACGCTGATGAGAACGAACGGGACAGCGTGAACGTTTAGGAACATAAGTGACGTGGAACACACATAGTTTCTGTACGGTGGAAGCTATGTCCACGTCAACCCAAGCACCACCAGACCCCGATTCCACACAACACCGCAGCGCCATCAAGGCCTCCTTCATAGGAACCTTCATCGAATGGTTCGACTATGCGGCCTACATTTATATGTCGGCCATTATCTCCCGAGTCTTCTTTCCGGAGATGGAAGGGCGCCGCGCGCTCATCATGACATTCGCACTCTTTGCGCTTTCCTTCCTCGTCCGCCCGCTCGGCGGAATTGTGTGGGGACACTTTGGTGACAAACACGGACGAATTCAAACCCTGACGGTATCGATCACGATGATGTCGCTGGCGACAGCCGTGATCGGCTTCCTCCCCAGCTACGAAGCAATCGGATTCGCCGCCACCCTGCTACTTCTGCTTTCGCGCATGGTCCAAGGTTTCTCCGCGGCTGGCGAATATGCCGGGGCAGCCACGCACCTCGCAGAAATCGCTCCGACGCATAAGCGGGGTATCTACGCCGCAATCGTGCCTTCCGCCACAGCATCCGGCCTGCTACTGGGCTCCCTCATCGCAGCACTACTCACCGGCGTGCTTGACGACGATGCCCTCATCTCCTGGGGTTGGCGCGTCCCCTTCCTCATCGCACTACCCCTGGGCCTTTACGGCCTGTGGATTCGCCGCAACGCCGATGAGTCTTCCCGCTTTGAGAATCAAGATGACACGGAGGAATCCCCTCTTCGCGAGGTCATCAAATACCCCAAGGCCCTGGCAATCGCCTTCTCGGGCGCAGTTCTCAACGCCATCGGTTTCTATGTCATCCTGACTTACCTGCCGACCTATCTCTCCCAGGAGCTGGGCATGGCGGAAACACCTGCCTTCATTGCGTCATCGGTCGCTTCCGCTTTCTATGTCGGCTTCGCACTTCTCACCGGCCTGCTATCAGACCGCCTGGGTCGCCGCACGACCATGCTGTGTGCTGCACTTTTCATGGGACTCTTCATTGTTCCTTCCTTCATGCTCCTGGACGGCGCTGGGATCCTCCTGGTCATCATCATCCAGGTGTGCCTCGGCGGCGTACTTGCGCTTAACGACGGCGTCCTCCCCTCCTTCCTCTCCGAACAGTTCCCCACCCATGTTCGCCTTTCCGGCTTTGCTCTCACCTTCAACACGGCAAACGCTGTCTTCGGCGGCACAGCGCCCATGATCGCCACTTGGCTCATTGACAAAACCGACAACCAACTCGCCCCGGCGTATTACCTTGTTGCCGCCGCAATCATCACCGGCGGAGGCGTTCTCTTCGCCTCCAAGCGGAATCGCCTAAAAGAGATCTAGCCCACCGCCTCACTCTCCCCCTCCTGGTAGTAACTTCCATCAACGACCCACACTTGAGCTTCAGCGGCAGCGTCAATCGCCCGACCGCTGGCGATCCGAATTGTCGTTTCAGACGACGAGCAGGGCCAGGGGACCTGACCCCTGTTAGGTAGACACCTGATATCCAGCCCTGTTGGGTTGGGAAGAAAGGTAATCTACCACCATGCCTAGGTACTCCGAACAGTTCAAACGTGATGCTGTGGCCCTCTACGAAAACAATGAGGACCTTTCACTTCACGCGGCTTCAGCAGAGCTTGGAGTCAATCGTTCCTCACTTTATTCCTGGCTTAAGCAGTACGGCACCGGCAAGCGTGCCCGCACGAAGACCATGCGCGACAAGGCCCAGGAGACGACTGATTCTGAGCGGATCCGCCAGTGAGACAAAAGAAGTCTCTAAGCTGCGCGAAGAACGCGACATCCTGCGTAAGGCCGCGAAATATTTTGCCGAAGAGACACGCTGGTAATCCGCTTCCAGTTTGTCTATGACCATCGAACCGAGTACTCGGTCAAGCGGATGTGCCACGTGTTAAAGCTCAATCGCTCGGGCCTGGCCTCTACCCTTGAGGCCATGGGCTTTTAGGCAACCTCCTCAACCACTACACCCCACTTCTACCCCGAGAAATATAGACACCATCAGCACAAACACTAACCACGGTGCTCCATACGGGTGGACATATGCCTTGCCATATGCCTTGCCATATGCCTTGCCATATGTCCCGCCATATGGCAAGGCATATCAAGTGTTCCTAGGACTGGTGCGAGATGAGCTTTTCATAGTTGGCGAACAGCAGCTCCTGGCGCTGACGAACAGTAGTGAGCTTACGAGGCGCACCAAACGCCTTGTCCACCTCCCGGTCGAGCCCGTCGTGAGCCTTAATGAGTTCGGATGCCATAGCAAGTGGAGTGTAGTGCTCAGCCAGTGAGCGCTCTGGGCGTAGTGCGCGAGCGTCGAGTACCTTCTTGCCCGCCTTAATAATCCGCTGCCGTGTTTTCTCGTCCAACTCTGGCACGGGGAAAGTATTCCACGTCAAGGTGTTAGCGAAATTAAGGTCAGATTTGAGTCTTCCGCCGACCGTTTTTCCCCAAGTAATAAACATAGACGAAGAAATAAGCCCGAACAGAAGACCGTCTGGATCTACCGCTGTGAAGAGCTTGTTTCCGGCAATCACTTCTGGCCCTAGATGAGCAGCGGTATAAAACCTACGGGTTTCGGAAACAACTGCTGGAATCCCTACGTAAGGGACTCGGGGCCGATTGAAATTTTGTCGCATCAAGTGAGGAGTTTCGCGCAGTTTGTACGCGTCACCCGACGGTGAAGCCTGTTCGCGAAAGGCCTTGCACTTCTGTACACGCTCTTTTAGCACTGGGGACTTGGAGATATCCCCAGGGATGAAATCATCATCCTCCATCCATAAACACCAGCGGTCAAGGCCGCGCACCAGTTCCTTGCCCATGCGGAACGGGCGAAGATATTTTGCCGCAATTGGGTCGGCTACCACTTCGCCGTAGTCTTTTTTCTCTACGATTAAGTTCCCGCCGTCTGTAGGCTGGTTTCCTCGTGCAGCTGGACTGACCACTGTACTAAGCGGTTTCATTCGCTTAGTGACAAGTACATTTGGCCCATCTATCAAGTAAGCATTAATCCCTTGTCCCACTGATTGCTCAACGGGTTCTCCTTTAACGTCTGGGTAATCCCACAAGCGAGACTTAGCCTCTGTGCTCCACTAAGCCAGGAGGCCTAGCTATTTCACAAGACCGAAAGTGCCACCAACGTCACGGTCGAGTACAACTAGTGGGTGTCACTGTGGCTTTCCGAAGTCCACCACACTGACGTTCCCATCATTGCGGGGGCGGTACAGAGGGCTCCTGACGGATTGCCCGAAGTCCTCTGCACGAATTGACTTCCGGCCTGATGCCGCTGTACCAACCTGTCCTGATAGGCGGGCGCCTCGTTTGCCAGAAGATGGGCAAGGTTCCCTCTCCCCCTTGCTTTTTGGGAGTCCTCGGCCAGCTACGGGATCGTGCCTGGCCGGTCCTCGGTCGAGTTGTTGTCCGGAGTTGGTGTGCAGCAGTCGGGTTCCCCGCTTTGCCCGGGGCCCTCGCCTGTAGGCGGCGTTCCTTGTCTGATGCGCAGTCTCCTGCGCCGGTTGAGGACGGCCAATGCCGATGCGAGCACCACGGCTGCGGCGAGGGCTGCGATCAGGGTGCTGTTGTCGCTGATCCAGGCGCTGGCGGCGGCTGACCATACGGCGAGGCTGTTGGCCTGTGCGGTTCCGCCGGTGGCGGCGGGATACCAATACCAGCTGAGGTAGGCGCCGGTTATGGTGAGGATGAAGGCGGCGATGCGGTTGCTGTGCTTGGCCAGGCCGGTGATTCTTCGCCCGAGGGCGGCCCCGGCGATGGCCGTGCCTGCCGAAACGAGCATCAGGACAGTGGCCGAGCCTGCGGCGTAGGCGGCGAAGACCGCGAGCAGCCCGGCGTAGCTGGCGACGGCCTGGGCTTGGGCGATCACGGCCAGGAGCACCCCGAGGGTGCAGCCGAGGGATGCTGCGGCGTATCCGATCCCGAAGGCCACCATGCGCCCGGTTTTGTGACCTGCCCCTGCGGCTTCTTGTGTGCGGGGTTTCTTGGCCCAGGCCGGCAGACGGAGCCGTGGTGTGAGTCCGGTGAGCATGGCCAGGCCCAGCAGGAGAAGGATCACCCCGGTGGCCATTCCCAGCCAGGGCGCTGCGCTGATCAGGGTCCTGGCGCCCGCGCTGACGATCAGCCCGAAGGCTGCCAGGGTCCCGGCGAAGCCGAGGCTGAGCGCGAGCCCGGCCCGGAGCCCGTGGGCCAGACGCAGCGCGAGCGGGCGCGTCCGGGCGTCCCCGATGGTCTGGGCTATCCAGGCGGGCAGGAGGGCGAAACCGCAGGGATTGACCGGGGCAATCATTCCAGCGGCGAAGGCCAGGGCAAGCAGGGCTGTCATTGGGCACCGGCCTTGGTGAGTTCTTCTTGGATCTTTTCCGCAGACGGGTCGGTGGCCCGGAAGGTAACGTCGCCCTTCGCGTCGACCACCACCAGGGTGCTTATGGAGGTGACCTTGTACTGGGTGGTCAGTGTGGCCTCGGTGTCGATGACGGCAGGGAGCTCAGGGGCCTTGATGTAATCGCGGAATCCGTTGATGGTCTCCTTCGGTTCTCGGGGGTCCACGTCCACCAGGAGGTAGTCGGCCGAGCTTCCCAGGGCCGTGGAGGCCTTGTTCAGGGAATCGGCCCCTTCCGCACACTCACCGCATCCGGCAGAGAAGAAGAACAGTGCTGCGGGCTTACCGTCCGGGATGGTCCGGGTAGTGCCGTCAATGTCGGAGACCGTAACAGCAACGGCACCGGCCGCGTCGGGCGACGAACCGCCTGGCGCGGCCGACGGGCCGCTCGGTGAGCTGGCGCAGGCGGTTGTCAGTGCCATGACCGCTGCCAGAAACAGGGCGGAGGCGAGGTGCCTGGGCCGGGGAACGGACAGAGAACGGCGGGATCTCGGGTATGTCATGGTGTCTGGTGGTTCCTTCCAGGAATGGGGATGGGGACTCAGGCGGTGCCGTGGTCGGTGCGGTGGTGCTCGGGGACAACAGATAGGTGAGGGCCTGGTCGGTGGCGGTCAGGGCATTCCTTTGCTTCGGTAGTGGGGGCTGAAGCTCAGGCGCAGCAGGAGAGCTCGGAGACGTCGGTGGTGAAGGCCTTGGCGGCGATCCTGATGCCCTCGGCCATCGTCAGGTAGGGGCTCCAGGCGGCGGCGACCTGCGCGGTGGTCATGCCCGCTTCGAGGATGTAGACGCCGGCGGCGGCGATTTCCCCGGCGTCCTTGGCCACCGCGGAGAGGCCCAGGATCCGTCCGGTGTCGCGGTCCGCGACAACCTTGATGAAGCCGCGGGTGTCGCGGTTGACCACGGCTCGCGGCACGTACTCCAGGGGGAGGACCCGGCACTCGCAGCTGATCCCGGCGGCGACAGCCTCCTTTTCCGTCATCCCGACCGCCCCGATGGCGGGACTGGTGAAGGTGACCCGGGGCAGGTGCCGGTAGTCGACCTCGGCCAGGGCATCGGTGAACGCATTGTCCACGGCCAAGGCGCCGTGGGCCGCTGCGACGTAAACGAACTCCCGATGGCCGGTCGCGTCCCCGGCGGCCCAAACCCGCGGGTTGGACGTGGCCAGGCGGGAATCGACCACGATCTCGCCGGATGCGCCGGTCTTCACCCCGACGGCGTCAAGGTCCAGTCCCTCGGTCACCGGGCGGCGGCCCAGTGCCACGAGGATGCGGGAAGCGCGGAACACCTCCTCGCCCCCGGCCACGTTTGCCGTCACCGAGACCCCGTCCGGGCCGGAGGCCACGGAGTCGGCCATGGCCCGCCGGACCACCCGGATCCCCTCGTCGGCGAACACCCCCGCCAACGCCTTGGATGCCTCCGGTTCCTCCTGCGAGGCCAACCGGGAACGGACCAGCATGGTCACCCGGGAGCCCAGCCGGGAGAAAAGCTGTGCCATCTCCAGGGCAACATAGCCTCCGCCCAGGATCAGCATTGATTCGGGCACCTCGTCCAGTTCCATCGCCGTCGTCGAGGTCAGGTACCCGGCCTCGGCCAGTCCGGGAACGGGCGGCACGTAGGGTGCGGAGCCAGTGGCCACGAGGTAGTGCCCGGCCTCGATCGTTCTCACTGCACCATCCGGGGAGATCACCCGGAGCAGCGGTGCGTCCTGGGTTCCGGTGAACGACGCGTCCCCCGAGATCATCGTCCACCCGTAGTCCGCGGCCAGATCGACGTACTTCTCCGTGCGCATACTTTCAACCAGCGCGGCCTTGCCCTGAATCAGGGCCGGCATGTCCACCGGGCCCGCCGAGGCCGCCACCCCAGGGAAGCGGGCCGAATCCAACGCCACGTGGCGGGCCTCCGCGGCAGCCAGGAGCGCCTTCGACGGGACGCAGCCCGTGTTCACGCATGTCCCGCCCACGGTGCCGCGCTCCACCATCACGACGCGCTTGCCCAGTCCGGTGGCCCGGATCGCGGCCGCAAACGCTCCGCCGCCGGAACCAATAATCGCCAGATCGAACTTTTCGTTTGTCATTCCAGATGTCTCTTCCCTGTGGTTCAAAAGTTCCTATGGAACCATTGTGAACCTTCCAGTACAATGGAAGGTCAAGTGTGGTGGCCATTGGAAGGGGAATCGGCGAACATGAGGATCGGACAGCTTGCGGAAGCAACCGGAACCACGACCAAGACCCTGCGGTTCTACGAGGAGTCGGGGCTGCTCCCTCCGGCCGAGCGATTGGCCTCCGGCTATCGGGACTACGCCGAGGATGCCGTGGGTCGGGTCGGGTTCATCCACCGGGGCCAGGCCGCCGGGCTGACCCTCGCCCAGATCCGCCAGATCCTCGACATCCGCGACGGCGGCCAGGCGCCCTGCGAGCACGTGCGCGACCTGCTTGACGTGCGCCTCGCTGAGATCGAGCAGCAGATCGCGCAGCTCTCCGTGCTGCGCGACACTATCGCGGACCTCAGACAGGACGCCGCGCACCCGGACCCTGAAACGTGCAGCACCGATCAAGTGTGTAGGTACTTGTAATCCAATTGGGCACACCTCCTTAGCAACCACGCTATGCGAGAGTTGCAGCTCGACGAGAGCCAGGATGACAGGATTAACCGCCAGGAGCTATCTATAAATAGGGACTATTTCTTACCTGGAAGTAACATTTTGGCGGTTGAGGATAATACCTTTGGTGCATTTTGAGCCAAAGTAAAAATAGTCCCCTACGGGAAGACGGAAATAAGACAGTTCCCGGTGGACAAGAACAGTCTTCGCGAGCAGGTAGTTGGTGGGCCCTTGCGTTCATAATTCTGTGCACCATCACCACCATGATCGACAGGCGAAAACCAGGTTCTTCGGGTGGGTTGGCCCGCCTTCGGCCCAGTTGTGTCGGTGATCCAACTGGCTGAGAAAAGCAGGCTCGCCGCATCCGCCGACCCGGCAGGTACCGTCGCGGCCTTCGACAAGTTTGCGCATGATGATTCCTGGCTGGTAGCCATCGGCCTCTTTTATCTCTTCGGTTAAATCCCGCATCTTGTCATGTGGCATGGGCTCAGCTCGCCAGCCGAAGCCTTCAATAAAGGTCGGTGCATCCTCAATATCGCAGGCCTGGTAGGTGTGAAGCACCACGGTAGCTGGTGGCTGTATTTCACCGGAAAGCAGTTTGATGACTGCCTCAGCGACAGTGATGTCTTCCTTGGCGGCGGTCTGGTGGATGAAGGCATCGAGTTTCATGCCGGTGTCTTCTTCAACCTGCAGTTCCAACCAGGCAGAAGTACCGTTAGAAGAAAACCGGTAGGTATCTTTAGGCCGGGTATCTTGGTAGGCGATGGAATCATCCAGGGTTTTACATATATCGCGGACTTTGCGCCTGATTTGACTACGTGTAGGAAAAGCTTGGTTCGGCTTAGAAGGGGTGAAGAAGTCAGCCAGGAGGGTGTCGATAAAATCCAGGGTTTCATCAGTCAAGGCTGTCAGTGCTGA
>NZ_KV818463.1:61139-80620 GCF_001814945.1 Corynebacterium sp. HMSC066C02
ACTTTCGGCAGACTTTCTAGCCGGTGGATAGCGCGCAGGCCTGATTTGATGTGGCCTTCCGGCAGTGACCAGGCCGCCACTAGGGATAGTGCGGTGGTGTTGATATCGGCGTCAAGGCTGGGCATGGCCCCGACCCAGGTTTTATAGGTGGCTCTCCGGGCTTGAGCACGGGCCATCGCGTGTGGATTATTAGGGTTGGTGGTGGAAAAGAAGAAGGTAGGCGGGCGTGTAGCAGTAGTGGTCATGGTCTCCCCCGAGATCAACATGAGTTAGAAGAAGTGTTCTAACCATGATTCTAGTACCACACACCCCACATAGCCATAGCCAGCACTAAATTCATGTCAAGTCGTTACTATAAACGGGGGTATCAACCCCAGGTTTAGACTACACATTCGACATCAGACGCTCGGGGTCCGCGCCAAAACTACAGTACTGGCCAGGGTGATGCTCACGAGGGCTCTATTCATAACGCACGTCACCGCGCGCAATGTCCTTGCGCCCATGAACAAAGAAATAGACCACTGAGGCAACCAGCATCAAGGCTGCCAGCATCCAATACATGGCGGAGTATCCCGTCGCGGAGATGACCTGTCCCAGCAGAATCGGGCCGAAGCCGATGCCTAGGTCCAGCAGCAAGAAGAAGGTCGAGATCCCCGCACCCATTTCATGCATCGGCACCAGACGCACAGCGATAGCCTGACCCGCCGGCAGGATAGAGCCATACCCGATACCCACCAAGGCCCCCGCAGCAACAATCTGCCAATCAGCACCAGCCGAAGCCAGGACAGCCAAGCCGGCAATAAAGAAGACGAGTGAAGAGTAGATGATGATGTTGTCACCACGGCGGTCCTGCAGCCTACCCAGCACAAAGCGCAGAACGAGGCTCACCACCGCATAAGCCAAGAAGAAGTAGCTAGCGCCCTTCTCCAGCCCCGCGTGGGAGGAATAGCCATTCAGGAAGGTGATAATGCCCGTATAAGCAACACCGACCAAAAGAATGAACACGCCAAAAGGTGCCACCGCTGGGTGCACAATATTCCCCAAGGAGAAGGAGACGCTTCGATGCTCCTGCGCCGGCGCCTTGACGACGAGCCCCAGCCCCAAGGCCACCACCGTCAGCGTCAACGCCACTAGAAACACGGAGTTATAGCCGGCGTTGTGGACAATCGCTAAACCTGCCGCCGGACCAAAAGCGGTGGCCAGCGTCGTCCCCAAGGCGAAGTATCCCGTTCCCTCTGCGCGACGATGGTCCGGGATAACCGATTGCGCCACAGCCATCACCGCCGTCGATGCCACCGCATAGCCGAAGCCGTGCACGATACGGACAGCAAACAATAGTGGCAGTGACTGAGCTGGGAAATACAGCGCCATCGCCACAGTGACCACGATGAGGGAGATGACCAGCGAGCGCTTCCGCCCAGCAGCATCCACAATGTAGCCCGAAAAGAGGCGAGCAATCGTCGCCCCCACCACGAAGGCGCTTGAGGCAAACCCGCCCGCTGTGTCCGAGGCCTGGAACTGCTCGACGGCATAGAGTGCCATGATGGTCACGAGTAGATAAAAGACCGTAAATTGGGCAAAATTTACCAACCACGCGAACACAAATGTCGGCGTGATAAGGGAACGGGATTCAGAGGACGTTTGAGACACCTTCTTCGACAGCGTATGGAATTAAGACTTCCACACGCTACCAAAGATCAGAGATACTTTCGAATCCCACTTTCGGAATGTGCAGCGCTTGACGACGCCCCTACCCGAACAGTTTCCGCAGGTAGGACGAACCGAATTTCCACTCCGGATCCATCTTTTCGCGCAGCTCGCAGAACTCATCAAATCTTGTATAAAGTTGAGCAAAGTCCTTCCGGGACAGGGAGTTCATCTTGCCCCAGTGCGGGCGCCCACCCGCTGCCCGAAGAATGGGCTCGAGCTTCGGCATATAATCCTGCGGGTTGAGCGCACGTGGAATGTGGAAGGCAATGTACATCGATTCGCGGCCCGATGCTGTCGACAGCGCAACGTCATCCGCGGCCGTCGTGCGCAGCTCCATCGGAAAACCGATACGCCAGTCCTGTTCGTCGATGAAGCGGCGGATCTCGCGGACGGCGGCGGGGCCGTCGGCAAGCGGCACCGCATACTCCATTTCGTGGAAGCGAACCCGGCGCGGGCTGACGAACACGTCGTGAGCAGCTGAACGGTAGCGGTTATGAGAGATAACCGAGGTGGCGAACTTGTTGAGCGTCGGAATCGTCCCCGGAAGAAGACGCCCCAGAGCCAGGGCTGCGGCGAAGGCGCCGTTGCCGATGAGCTCATCGTCGATAAGCGCCTTAAGGCGTGAGCGGCGCTCCCCGTTCGGCTCTAAGCGCGTGTTGGCTTTGACCATCGCTCGGTCGGTGTGCGGGAACCAGTAGGACTCGAAGTGGTCGACGCCCCGAGAGAGCTCCTCCCAATTATCCATCAGCTCATCGAAGGCAATGCCAGATTCTTCCGCCAGCAGGTCGAAGGCGTCCACACACTGCATTTCAACTTCAACAACCACGCCGAGCGCGCCCACGCTGACGACCACGAGGCGAAGGAGTTCTGGGTCTTCGTCGATGGAATAGCTGCGGGTGTTGCCGTCGGCGTCGATAAGCGTCAGCCCAGTGACCGTCCCCGCAAAGCCCGTGTAATTGATGCCGGTGCCGTGGGTCGAGGTCGAAATCGCGCCCGCCAGCGATTGCGGGTCCACATCACCCTGGTTAGCCAGGGCAAGCCCGAAGGGGCGCAGGAGCTTGGGCACGTCCCGCAAGCGAGTGCCTGCCAGGAAACGGACGCGCTTGCGCTGCTTATCGACGCTCACCAGACCACTCACGTGATCGAGATTGAGCATCGTCTCCTCCCCCGCCGCAATGGGAGTGAAAGAGTGACCAGCGCCCACAGCACGCACGCTGCGGGAGCGGCTAATAATTCCAGGGATCTCGTCTATGCGGGAGGGCTGTACAAACTCCTGCGGTTTCGTGGTGACCGATCCTGCCCAATTGCTAAATGTGGTTGTCATCGGAGTGTCCATCCTTGTCCTCTATAGGTATCCCATACATCAACGCCGTCTTCTCCAACGGCCACTAGGCGGTCGACGTTTTCTGTCATTTCGCCGGCCTTGGCGTGACGGAACCACACCAAGTCCTCGACATTCATATCCATGCCTCGGAGAGGCGTCTGCACCTCACCGGCACCCTCCGTGCTGGAATAGCTCAGCCCTGCCGGCCACACCGGAACCGGAACGCGATCCTTCGCGGGTGGTCCGGAGGCAATCCAGCCTCCGGAGTTGACCGTGGCCCAGCCCGGCGCGGGAACGCGGGAGACCTGGCAAACGAAGAACGCTGCTGCCTTGTGGTTGATGCCGGTGAAGTCATCAAAGATCGCCGGCGTGTAGAAACCGGAGCCAGCGGCCAGCTCGGTCAAGGTTCCTTCGGCCGCGGATTCTTGGAGACTGCCCGTGCCGCCGCCGTTGACGAATTCGATGTCCGCTATCTCCCGCGCGACCTCCACGCAAGCACGGCGCCGCGGGGCCAGGTCCGCCATGGACTTGGTGCGCAGCCAGCGCTTGACTGCCCCCACCGGCCCCGGCAGGCCATCCGCGACGGATGCCACTTGACCCTCATAGGCCATGAGTCCGACAAGCCGGTGCCCGCGCCGAAGAATCTCGCGCGCCAATACTGAGACCTGTTCCGGCGTGCGCACGGGTGAGCGCCGCGGGCCGATGACCGCCCCCGGCACGTGGAGGGTGCAATCAATGTCGATGGCCACGCGCAGGGATCCCTCAAGCAGGTCTAAGAGCTCAGCACTATCCACCATGATGGTGATGGCCTCGCGCGCGGTGCCATCCGCGGCAAGCTCACGCAGGGCCTTGCGGTTGACGCTCGGATAAGCCACCACAATGTCGCGGAAGCCCTCTCCCACCAGATGCAGAGCCTCTGGAACGGAATAGGCGAGGATGCCACGGTAGCCCTCGTGCTCGAGGGCGCGACGAAGTGCTGCCACGCTGCGGATCGACTTCGAGGCCACGCGGATGGGTAGTCCTCCGGCGCGAGTCGGCATCTGTGCAGCGTTGTAGTCAAACGCGGCGAGGTCAATAACGCCTACGGGCGCTGGGCTTTTTCCAGATCTGACGAGCGGCTCAACGGCCGCGCGCACCTGGGCCTGTGGAGTAGTCGCGAGGATTGGCATAGCGTTATCCTAACCACGATTAATTTAGTTTGTGAGACAAATCTCGAAAAATCTATAGCGCCCTCGCATATTTTTGGGACAATAGACCGCATGAAGACCTTCACTCAGACCCGTCTGCCCCATCGAGTGCTCAATTTCTTAGACACGGACCCCGCCCGCGATGTTCGCGGCACGGGTGAGCAGCACCAGGCTCACGCGCCTTTTAGCGGTGAGGATCTCTTTAGCTTCCCTGTCGCCACTGCCGGGGACGTCGAGAAAGCCGTCAACTATGCGCGCGCCGGCGTTGGCCAAGGTGACCGCGCCACCATCCTGCTGCGCCTGCACGACCTCGTTCAGGAGAACGAGGAGCTCATCCTCGACCTCATCCAGGCAGAAAACGGCAAGTCCCGCTCCCATGCCTATGACGAGCTGATGGATCTGTATAACTGCGCGCGCTTCTACGCGGTCAATATCCGCAAAGCTTTCGGCGCTGACCGCCACCCCGGCGCGCTTCCCGTGCTGACTAAGACCCGCACCCAGCATTACCCACTGGGCGTGGTGGGGCTAATCTCTCCGTGGAACTATCCCCTGTCCCTCGGTGTTGGCGATGTTCTGGCAGCCCTCTCGGCTGGTAATGCCGTGGTGCACAAGCCGGATTCTCAGACCACGCTAACGGCGATTCTGCTGAGGCGCCTAGCCATCGAGGCGGGCCTTCCGGAGGCTGCCTGGCAGCTGGTTCCCGGCCGCGGAGCGGAGGTGGGCGATGCCCTCGTTCCCCTGGTGGATGGCCTTTCCTTTACCGGTTCCACCAAGGCTGGCAAGTCCATCGCTACCCAGGCTGCGGGGCGCCTCATCCCCACCATGCTGGAGCTGGGTGGCAAGAACCCGATGCTGGTGCTTGACGACGCCCCCCTTAAGCCCACCGCCCAAGGCGCCGTGCGCACCGCATTCTCCTCCTCCGGGCAGCTGTGTATGTCCGCCGAGCGCGCCTATGTGCACGAGAGCGTCTTCGAGGAGTTCCTCTTCGAACTCAAGAACGCTCTGGACCAGCAGGTGCTTGGGGCGGCCTTCACCGATGCTGCCACCATCGGCTCGTTGTCCTCGCAGCGCCAGCTCGATGCAGTAGTTGCCCACGTCAAGGACGCCGTCTCCAAGGGCGCCACCGTGGTTTATGGCGGAAAGGCCCGGCCGGACCTTGGGCCCTACTTCTACGAGCCCACCGTGCTGACTGGTGTGACCCCAGAGATGGATCTCTATGCCACCGAAACCTTCGGTCCAGTGCTCGCGGTGTATACGGTAAGTTCCGACGCCGAAGCCATTCAGCTCGCCAACGACACGACCTACGGCCTATCCGCATCGGTGTGGTCCGGAAACTCCCGCCGCGCGTGGAAGGTGGCTTCCCAGCTGGAAGCCGGCATGGTCAACATCAATGAGGGCTTCGCAGCCGCCTATGGTTCCATCGCCGCACCCGGTGGCGGCGTCAAGGAGTCTGGCCTGAACCACCGCCACGGTATTACCGGCATGCGCCTGTGGGCCAATGAGCGCACCGTGGCCGAGCAACGCCTACACCCGCTTGCGCCCTCGGAGTACATCTCCCCGGAGCGCTTCCGTCAGCTGGTGTCCACCGGCATGCAGCTGATGAAGACCTTCCGGCTCTAGCCTAAACAGCCATGAAGGAACTTACCCGCGACGAGCTTCTCGCACGTCGGCTCATTGCTCAAGGCCTTGCACCATCGGCGGCGCGGCCCCTCACGTCGGCGCTAGAAGTGGCTGAACATCTCCTTGCTCTGCAGGGCCAGACCTACAATGCCGGCGTTCGTGCGCTCTCCTTGCGAGCTGAGTGTGACGAATACTTGCTGGGCTATGCCAACAAGGAATGGATTATCCCCGATGAGATCCGCAATGATGTCCTGACCAAGAACGGTCTCAGTTGGCCGTGGGTAATGGAAGGCGGACGCGGCGTGGCCAGCTTGCGTTAGCTGCAAGCGTTACGGCATTCGCAAAATGCGGCGATGAACCGTTCCAGCGGGCTCGACGTGGATAAAGACCTCAGCGCCGGGGAATAGCTCGTCGATGGCGTCCTCGATTCTGTCGGCAACAGTGTGCGAGTGCAGCACTGTCCACTGGCCGGGAACATCCATCGTGAGATACACCAAGCGGTTGCGGCCCGAAGCAACGGTACGACGCGACGTGATCTCCACGTCATGACGCTCCTCCAGTTCGTTAAGGAGGGCATCAAGCTGCGCATGCTCTTCCTTAGGCAGGGACTCCGACAACAGGGAGCTCAGTGATTCTTTGAGCAACTTGTAGCCAGTCCACAAAATATTGAGGCCCACGGCAAACGCGATGACTGGGTCGAGCCACAACCAATCCGTGAGGCTGACCGCGCCGATGCCGAGGAGGACGCCGACGGACGTCCAGACGTCGGTAAGCAGATGCTTTCCGTCCGCCTGCAAAGTGGCCGAACGATGCTGCCTGCCCGCGCGCACAAGCAGAAGGCCCACGCCCAGGTTAAGTAAGGAAGCCACGAGCGACAGCAGGAGGCCAAGCCCAGGTTGCTCCAGCGGCTGCGGATCCAGAAGTCGGCGAATGGCTGTGTAGATAATCATCGCTGCAGCGACGAAGATCATCACACCCTCGACCAGCGCGGACACATACTCGGCCTTGCCGTGACCGAACTGATGGTTCGCATCGGCCGGCTTTGCCGCAATTTTGATAGCCACAAACCCCACAACGGCGGCAACGAGGTTAACGCCGGATTCGAGGGCGTCGGAAAGAAAGCCCACAGATCCCGTCACCGCGGCAGCGATGACCTTGAGCGCAATCGTGGCCACTGCGGTGGTGATAGAGAGCTTCATAAAGCGCTCGAGCAGTAGTTGCTCTGAGCTAAGAGAAGACAACTAAAAACTCCTTCGGTTCGGGTGCGGACCGAAGGTCTCGTTCACGCCGCAGGCAATGCAAACGCTGGCTGGCCGGGCGGAAAAGCCAGTATGTCGACCAGGCATCTCGGAAAGTATCCGAGGGAACTACTCCCCTTCAGGAATATCTAACAATATAGAGGCCTTACGGCGGAAGCAAGACGCAAAAAGCCGCAGGTTGCGCGCCCGCGGCTTTACTAAACATAAGGTTTAGTGCTGGCTCTCTGCGAATTCCTCAACCAACTTAGCGTTGAAGGCTGGGAGATCGTCCGGGGTACGGGAGGAAACCAGACCCTGGTCGCAGTGAACCTCTTCGTCTACCCAGGTAGCGCCGGCGTTACGCAGGTCGGTCCGCAAGCTGGGGAAAGAAGTAAGGGTACGGCCCTTGAGCACATCGGCATCGGTCAGGATCCAAGCACCGTGGCAAATAACGCCCAGCGGGAGATCCTGGGTGACGTGATTGCGCACAATTTCTACAGCGGACTTGTCCAGACGGAGCATATCCGCATTACCGGTACCACCTGGCAAAATGATGCCGTCGAATGGAGAAGCCAGCCTAACGCGATGTTGACGAGTTCGCTACCCCCGGAGAGAACTCGCCTACCACGTCGCTACACTCGATCGCTTTCGCGTTGGGTGCGCGAGTAGCATGTCGACCGCCCCATCATCACCAAGCAGTTCCTAGCTACTCCTTAGGGACATCCTTACGCTGATTCCCCAGATAGGCGTAAGCAGCGGCTATCAGAGCCTGCGTCGCCGTGGTGAGCGTCGGCTGCAGCTCCGGCGTAAAGCGCGGATTGTGGTTAGGAATTGATGCGCCATCGGTACGCCCGCCAAAGCCCCAGAAACAATAGGGAGCGCCGAAGGCATCGGGGATGCGAGAGAAATCCTCCGAGGCGGTCCACGGCTCCATGTCGAGGACGTTGTCGCTACCCAGAACGTCGATAAGCTGCGCGCGCACCTTTTTGGTCACGTCTTCATCGTTGACGGTAAGGGGGTAATTATCACTCTGCACAAACTCTGGCTCGCGCGGGGACATCACTGCCCGGCACTCTGCCTTAACAATGCGGTGAATTGCCTCTACGATTTGAGCCCTGACGTCCTCGTCATAGGCACGGATGTTGATGCGCAGGGTCGCCGAGTCCGGGATGATGTTTGCCTTCGAACCCGCCTGCAGGGCGCCAACAGTCAACACGGCGAAGTGGTGGGGGTCGACCTCACGGGAGACAACTGTCTGCAGCCGCAGAACGATGGAGCTGGCCAGCACCACCGGATCGACGCTGAGGTGCGGCATCGAGCCGTGAGAACCGTGGCCATAGACCGTGACGGTGAGTGAGGTCGCTGTAGACAAGACCGGGCCGGGCGCAATCAGCACGCTACCGGCGGGAGCATTCTTATCGATGAAGATGTGCTGACCAAAGGCCACATCGGGCGTGGGGACTCTATCGGTGAGGCCCGCATCCACCATGGACTGCGCGCCCTCAGCGGTCTCCTCGCCCGGCTGGAATAGAGCGACGAATGTACCGGACCACGCATCGGTCGCTTTCGCCAGCGCTTCCGTGGCACCCAACAAGGCGCTCACGTGGGCATCGTGGCCACAAGCATGCATTGCCTCGCCCGAAGCGGAGTAGTCCAGGCCGGTGTCCTCTGTGATGGGCAAGCCGTCGAAATCGGCACGCTCTAGGACAGTCGAACCTTCGCCGTTGCGGAGGATGCCGACGACTCCCCCGCCGAATTCCAGCACCTCGACTCCTGGAAATTCCCGGAGCTTATCCGCGATAACACCGCGGGTGCGCTCCTCCTCCATGCTGAGCTCAGGATGCTGGTGCAGATCCTTGTACAGGGCCTCTTGCCACTGCGTGGCCTCTGCTGCGCGGTCTAGGATGTGGGCGATACTCATGCCCACAGCCTACGCGGAGTGGTGGCTAACTAGCCGCCGATCTTGAAATCGCAGACGTCGCCGTCCTGCATGATGTATTCCTTGCCTTCTTGGCGCACCTTGCCGGCGTTGCGGGCCTCTGCCATGGAGCCAGCGGCGTCTAGGTCATCGAAGGAGACGATTTCGGCCTTGATGAACTTCTTCTCAAAGTCGGTGTGGATAACACCCGCAGCCTGCGGAGCCGCGGAACCTTGCTTGATGGTCCACGCGCGGGCTTCCTTCGGGCCTGCGGTCAGGTAGGTCTGCAGGCCGAGGGTGGCGAAGCCGGCCTTGGCCAACGTCGCCAAGCCAGGCTCTTCCTGGCCCACCGACTCGAGCAGTTCCAGTGCCTCCGCCTCATCGAGCTCAAGGAGGTCAGTTTCGGTCTGGGCATCGAGGAAGACGCATTCCGCAGGGGCGACGAGCTGGCGCAGCTCCTCCTTCTTGGCGTCATCGGTAAGCACGGCCTCATCCGAGTTGAAGACATAAAGGAAGGGCTTCGCGGTCATGAGGTGCAGCTCGCGCAGGAGGGATAGGTCGATCTCGTCGCTCTTGGAAGCAGCGAAGAGGGTGCGGTCATCTTCCAAGATGGCCTGGGCCTTCTTGGTCTCTTCCACGGTCTCGGCCAAATCCTTGTTCTTGCGGGCTTCCTTTTCCAAGCGCGGCAAGGCCTTCTCGATGGTCTGCAGGTCCGCGAGGATGAGCTCCGTATTGATGACAGAAATGTCGTGTGCCGGGTTGACTTCACCGTCGACGTGGATGACGTTTTCATCAGCAAAGGCACGCACCACCTGGCAGATGGCATCAGCCTCACGAATGTTGGCAAGGAAGGCGTTACCCATACCTTCACCCTTGGAAGCGCCTTCCACAATGCCGGCGATATCCACGAAGGACACGGTGGCCGGGAGGATGCGCTCGGAGCTGAAGATTTCCGCAAGGCGGTTAAGGCGGGAATCGGGAAGCTCAACGAGGCCGACATTGGGCTCAATCGTGGCGAACGGGTAGTTCGCCGCCAAGATGTCAGAACGGGTCAGGGCATTAAACAAAGTGGACTTGCCCACGTTGGGCAGGCCGACGATTCCAAGTGTAAGACTCACGGGGCCAATCCTAACGCACCCCGGATCTTTTGAGGCAAGATGGTGGGGTGAGTTCTGATCAGCCATCCCCCAACGCCTCTTCCTCTGAGTTCGCCGCCGCGGAGGCAGCGCTCGGCGGGCGTTTCGATGACTCCGTCGATGCTGCTTCGCTGAAGGCTGTCTCTCCGCACCCTCCCGGCAACCAGGTGGATCGTTCTGTGGTGGTCGGCGAGGTCATCAAGTCCACATCGCTGTGGGCACTGCGCCTGACCATCATTGGGATATTCCTTTATGCCTCCTTCCGCATGCTGGGCAACTTCTGGCGCGGCATCCTGCCCGTTCTCATTGCGCTGATTATTTGCACTGTGCTTGCTCCCATTGCCGGTGCCATGCGGCGCAAGGGACTGCCGTCAGCCCTCGCTGCGGCAGTGACCATTCTGGTGTCTTTTACTGCGGTGGGCACTCTCTTTATGTTCATCGCACCGGACTTCGCGCGGCAGTCCCAGACGCTATATCTGCAGACTGTCGAAGGTATTCAACGTTTGCAGCTATGGGCACAGGGCCCTCCGCTCAACCTCGACGCGGATGAGATCGGCGGCTATATCGATGAAATCGCCCTGTGGCTACAGCGCCAAGCAGGGTCCATCGCGGGCTCGGTATTCACGGGCATTGGCACGGCGACCTCCATCGTGGTCACGCTCTTCATCATCGTGGTGCTGACGTTCTTCTTCCTTAAGGACGGCCACAACTTCCTGCCCTGGCTGCGCCAGGCCACGGGGCGCCGGACCGGCTGGCACCTCACTGAGCTGCTGACCCGCGTGTGGTCCACGTTGGGCGGTTTCGTGCGGGCACAAGCAGTGGTCTCCGCCGTTGATGCTGTCTTTATCGGCCTCGGCCTGGCACTCATCGGTGTACCTTTGGCGATGGCGCTTGCCATCATCACGTTCATCGCCGGATTCATCCCCTTTGTCGGCGCGATCGTGGCCGGCGCACTATCCGTGACCATCGCGCTGGTGTCTTTGGGGTTCACCAAGGCGCTGCTCGTGCTGGGCCTAGTACTGCTGGTCCAACAGCTCGAGGGCAACGTGCTGTCCCCGTGGCTGCAGTCGAAGGCCATGAACCTGCACCCGGTTATCGTGTTGATTTCCGTGACCGTGGGTTCCGCGCTCTTCGGCCTCATCGGTGGTTTCCTCGCCGTCCCGGCCGCAGCGACCATCGCGGTGGTCTACCGCTATTTCCAGGACATGATGATGCTCCAATCGGGCGAAAGAACTGCCGAGGACTTGGAGTTTTCGACCGTCGCTGGTTTCCTCATCGGGCGCTACACGCAGCAACAGGGTGATCACAAGCGCGAGCAGTGGCTGTCCATCCCCGACCACGCCGCACCCGAAGGCGCAGCCGAAGACGTCACCCACAACGGCACGAGCCCTCTGGACCAAAAGATCGACGCGAATGTCGACGTTGATGCGGATTTCAGTGAACGCGATGGAGGAGCACGAGCGGGAATCAAGCGCGCAATTAGCACTCTCGAACAGATGTTGCAATCAAAGGATAAAGACTAATTCTTCATGTCCGGGACGCATGCCATGATGGCAGGCATGACGTCTTCCCTACCCATAGTGCTCCTATTCCTCGGCCTCATCATTGGGGCCGCATTGGGCTGGCTAGCCCGCGCTTATTCAGCGCAGTCCGCCCAGCCTCCAGAGGAGCATCGCGCCCTGCAAGAGTCCCAGCGCCGCCAAGCAGAGCTCGCTCCGCTGGAGAAAGCCATGGACCGTCTAGGGCTACAGCTCCAGGAAATAGAGGAAGATCGAGCGACCTCGCTCGCAGCACTCAGCAGCCAGGTCCAGGCGGTAACTCGGACCTCAACACGCCTGTCTGATCGCACGGAAAAGCTGGTCGGCGCGCTGCGCTCCCCCAATGTCCGCGGGCGGTGGGGCGAGGTACAACTAGAGCGCGTCGTTGAGCTCGGTGGCATGCGCAAACACGTGGACTTTGATTCCCAAGTCAGTGCCCGCATCAACGGATCGCTGGTACGCCCTGATCTGGTCATTCACTTGGCAGGAGGGCGCAGCATTGTCGTGGATGCAAAGGTGCCCCTCAGTGCCTACCTCGACGCAATGGAGACCGAGGACCCGGAGGAGCGGGCAGGCTATCTTCGCCGCCACGCGCACCTCATGCGTTCCCACGTGCAGGCACTGGCGTCGAAGGACTATATCGAGGCCTTCTCCCCCACGCCACAGTTTGTGATCCTCTTTGTCCCCGCCGATACTTTCGTCGACGCTGCCCTGTCTATCGACGCCGAATTGCTGGAATTCGCCTTCGAGCGCAACGTCGTCATCGCCACCCCAAGCACCCTCTTTGCTCTCTTGCGCACCGTCGCGGTGAGCTGGCAGCACGAGGAGATCTCCGACAAGGCCCGCGAAGTCCAGCGTTTGGGTCGCGAGCTTTATACGCGCTTGAACACTCTTAACGGGCACTACGACAAGGTAGGCCGCGGACTCGAGCGCGCGGTGGAAGCCTATAACGCAAGCTTGGCCAGTTTGGATTCTCGCGTCGGGGTTACGGCGCGGCGGCTCAAGGAGCTGGATGTTCCAGCCCGCGTTGACCGCCTGCCGGTGGAGCCGCGCAGCGTCGGTTCTTGGCCGCGGCGCGCCCAGAATGAATAACGTTTTGGTCACCAACCCCGGTAAGCTTTCTGGGCGTGTCTGTAGCCAAAAATCGTCGCCGCCCTCGCCGCCGCGGGATGCCGCTTAGCCGAGCACTCCTCGTCGCGCTCGTCGTTACGCTTGTGGCCTTGGCGGTCTCCGGCGTTCTGGGCAGCGTGGGGCTGCCCTTCGCCCTGATTTTTGGACTCGGTTCGCTGGCTGTCACCTGGTTGGTGGAAACTCGCGGCCTCTACATGACGGTGATTTCCCTTCCGCTGCTGTACGCATTAGGAACCGTGGGCGGCGGGTTCATCAATTCCACCGCTGGATTGCCGGAAGGTGCCTCGCCCTTTTCCAAAACCGCGATTCTCACCACGGCTTTCCCACTACTGCAGCATTTCCCGGTGCTCATCGTTACGGTTGTGGCCTGCGCGCTGCTCGCGGTTCTGCGCCTGTGGCGCAGCGATAGCCACGCGAAGAACCTTGAGGCTGAAGCTCAAGAAAAGCGCCGCGCCGAAGCTGCCTCCGATCGCCGGAGCCGCTCCGAGCGCCTGTCCGTAGCAGAACTGCTTGCCCGTGAAGCTACGAGCTCGGGCCGAGTCCGTGAGCGCGACCGCGAAGAACGCCGGCGGCTTCAAGCCGAAGAACGCGCGAAGCGCCGACAGGCTTCCCCCGAGGCGGATGAGCGGGAGGACTTCCGTCGCGCCGCCGCTGAGTCAGCAGAGAAGGCGCGGCGTGCACGGGAGCGCTCCCAGCGGTCCTCCCAGCCGCTGGAAGAAAATCTCTACGACGAGGATTAACGCGCAGTACGTGCCGGACGCAGTTCGCGTGGCAGGGAGAAAGTGATGGTCTCCGTGGACGTCGTCACCTGTTCAACATCGTTGTAGCCGCGCTCATCTAGAAACTCCAGCACTTCACGGACCAGCAGCTCAGGCACGGACGCGCCGCAGGTCACGCCTACAGTGTTCACGCCTTCCAGCCAGGCCTCGTCGATCTCCGAGGCAAAGTCCACCAGGTGTGAAGTCTTAGAGCCCGCCTCCAAAGCAACCTCGACGAGGCGCTTGGAGTTCGAGGAGTTCTCGGAGCCCACAACAATCATGAGATCGCATTTCGGAGCAATGGCCTTGACCGACTCCTGGCGATTCTGCGTGGCATAACAAATGTCATCTGATGGCGGGTTCTCCAAGTGCGGGAAGCGCTCGCGCAGCTTGTTGACGATCTGGATGGTTTCATCCACCGACAAGGTGGTCTGGGACAGCCAGATGAGCTTTTCCTCATGCAGGAAATCGGGCAGCTTGTCGACGCCCTCCAAGCCATCCACCAGGTGGGTAACGTCCGGGGCCTCACCGGCGGTGCCTTCGACCTCTTCGTGCCCCTCGTGGCCGACAAGGAGGATCTGGTAGCCATCGCGCTCAAAGCGCTGGGCCTCCTTGTGGACCTTGGTCACCAGCGGGCAGGTGGCGTCGAGTGTGAGCTGCTTGCGCTCTTGTGCCTCCTTGCGCACGCTCGGCGCGATGCCGTGTGCAGAGAACACGAGATGAGCGCCTTCGGGGGCTTCGGAAGCCTCCTCCACAAAGATGACACCACGCTTAGCCAGGGATTCAACAACGAACCGGTTGTGCACAATCTGCTTGCGCACGTAGATCGGGGCGCCGTACTTCTCCAACGCCTTTTCCACTGTCTCAACAGCACGGTCCACGCCGGCACAGTAGCCGCGGGGAGCCGCCAGGAGCACCTTCTTTGCAGTTTCAGTCATGGCACCCACAGTATCGAAAGTCACGCACATACTGTAGTTCCCGCCCAACCAGCTTGGCCGGTGACACCGGATGTCCGGCGCGCCTCCTAGACTGAGCCATACACTGTTCGGAACAGACCCCAACGAGAAGACCGCTCAAGAGAAAGGACTGCGCGTGAACCAACCGGCCAATTCCGCGGAGACACCGTGGCCCGTCGGCAAGGTCAATGACCAAGTCAAAGGCTGGATCGAGCGTCTCGGCTTCCTCTGGGTGGAGGGGCAAATTACCCAGTTGAACATGAAGCCGACGTGGAAGCTCTCCTATATCACGTTGCGTGATGTCGAGCAGGAAAAGTCTGTTCAGTTGACATGCAACACCTCGCTCATCCGCAATGCTCCCTCACCGCTCAAAGATGGCGACCGCGTCGTGGTGTACGGCAAGCCTGCCTTCTACGCTGGGCGCGGAAGCTTTTCCCTGTGGGTGACCGAAATCCGCCACGTCGGCATCGGAGATCTCCTCGCTCGGGTGGAAATGTTGCGGCAGAAGCTGCGCCAGGAAGGCCTGTGTGATCCCTCGCGCAAGTTGCCGCTTCCCTACCTGCCCAAGAAAATCGGCCTCATCACTGGCCGCGGCTCCCATGCCGAGCGCGATGTCCTGTCTGTGGCACAGGACCGCTGGCCGGCGGTCCAGTTCAACGTCATCAATACTGCAGTACAGGGAGCCACGGCTGTTACCCAGGTGATTGACGCTCTGCGGACTCTCGACGCGGACCCAGACGTAGATGTCATCATCATTGCACGCGGCGGCGGTTCAGTGGAGGACCTCCTCCCCTTCTCCGAGGAGGCACTGCAACGCGCCGTGGCGGAGGCCCGCACCCCTGTCGTTTCCGCCATCGGCCACGAGCCGGATCACCCGGTGCTTGATGATGTCGCCGATCTCCGCGCCGCTACCCCCACCGATGCGGCCAAGCGTGTCGTACCCTCCGCCGCCGAGGAATACGCGCTGATCTCCGAAGCACGCTCGCGCATGGCGGCAGCGCTGCGCGGCTGGGTGGACCGAGAGCGCCGCGGACTCGAAAACATCCGCTCCCGCCCGGTTCTTGCAGATCCGATGGTGCCTATCAACGCACGCCGCGAGGAGCTGGAGCGAAATCTCGCGCTGATCCGCCGGGTGATGAGCCATCATCTGGACCGCGAAACCAACCAGGTAGCCTCATTGCGTGCTCGGGTCTCCGCCTTAGGCCCCTCGGCCACCCTCGAACGCGGCTATGCCATCGTGCAAGTCCTTCCGCGCGATGGCAGCGGTCCGGAGGTCGTCACGAGCTACACGCAATCACCACCGGGTTCGCAGCTGCGTATACGTGTGGGCGATGGCTCGATCACCGCTGCTGCAATGGCTTCTCAGGCCGCAGATTAAACAGAACAGTTAATAGTTAAGACGGAACATACAAGAGAAAGAAGATACTTCACCTCATGACTGACACGATTGGCGCCGGCCAGCCCGGCCAGGACGCGTTCCCGCCGGTGGAAGAGCTGAGCTATGAGCAGGCTCGTGATGAGCTCATTGAAACAGTGAAGATCCTCGAGCTAGGACAGATGGGATTGGATGAATCCCTCAAGTACTGGGAGCGCGGCGAGGCCCTAGCTAAGGCCTGCGAGGCGCACCTCGACGGTGCCTCGAAGCGCGTAGAGGAGGCCCTCCGAAAGAACGCAGAGGGCACCGATAGTGCAGCTCACAACGAAGAAGCAGGAGAAGACTAAATGAAGATTTACGGCTACCCGGGAGATCGCGTGGACTTCGTCTCCAAGTCAGGCGGAGCAGGGTCCATGGTCTTCGGTGATTCGCGCCAGCTCGCTGAAGAGTTCTTCGGCCCCCCGCACACCGCGAATGGCGAAGAGATCGGCTACTTCTCCGGCTCCATTGTTCTGCGCTTTAGTGAGAATAAGCTCAGCGAGATTGCCCTCTTCCCCGGCAAGTCCCTCCATGAGAAGGTAGATGTATACCTCGGCAAGACGCGTTTGAGCGGCCTCGATCCAGAGTCCCTCACCAGCGCCGCTGGAGATTCGGTCGAGGTGGAATGGGACGGAACCACACTGCAGAGCGTAACCTTCCGTTAATCAGCGGAACCTAGTCGCTGATGACGCTTCCATCCTCAGCGATCTGGAGTGGCTCGGCCTCAGTAAATGCGGTCAGGGCCGCTTCATAGTCGGCATCGGAGGCAGAGCCGGTGAGGACGAGGCGGGCATCCCCCAAGTCGGTAATCCACAGCGGGCGCACGTCTTTGTCATCGCTACTGAGAATTTCCACGTCCTGGCCCGCTACCTCGCGCCGCTCGGAGTTGGCACGATAATTGGAGTCATAAGCCCCGGGGACATCGCCAAGCGCCAGCTGCGTCTGCACTGACTCAACATAGCCATCGTTAGTGGTCAGCCAGCTCACCACAGCACCAGATTCGCCACCCATCTGCTTGCGCCGCGCGGCTGTGGGCTGCCAGCCCTCCGGCATATCCGGCTCCCTAATGACAGCCCCGCTGCCGCGCGCTTCCATCTCCAAGAAGGTAGCGGCATCCACGTTCTGCACGGGCCCCGACTTTTCGGGGTTGATTGAGCACAGTCCCGTTGCCCCAACCGCGAGGAACATCATGATGAGGATGACGCCCACCGTCAGGGTGATATCGCGCGCGTCCTCAAAAATCTTTGGTTTATCTTCAGATGCCACTCGCCTAGTATGTCACGCCTGCTCCACCACATGCGACAGCGGCCTCCTACCTGCCCTTTTTGGCAGCAATCACCCCCTCATCCCACTTCTGGGGGAGGCATTCGGGCTTGAAACCGGAAGAAAAGTGGAAGAATGGAATATGTATTCCGGGTTGTCCCCCACCCCGGGCCGAGCCACCTGAAAAGAAAGGGACTAATCAAACATGTCTGACAACACGTCTTATATCCCCGACCGCAACCTAGCCATGGAGCTGGTGCGTGTCACCGAGGCGGCAGCACTCGCCTCGGGTCGCTGGGTTGGCCGTGGACAGAAGAATGAAGGTGACGGCGCCGCGGTGGATGCTATGCGCAAGCTCATCAACTCCGTCGAGATGAACGGTGTCGTCGTCATTGGCGAAGGCGAGAAGGATGAAGCCCCGATGCTGTTTAACGGCGAGAAGGTCGGCACCGGCCAGGGCGCCGAGATGGACATCGCCGTCGACCCAGTTGACGGCACCCGCCTGATGGCTGAAGGCCGCCCGAACGCTATTTCTGTCATCGCCGCTGCCGAGCGCGGCACGATGTACGACCCGTCCGCGGTCTTCTACATGAAGAAGATCGCTGTCGGCCCCGAGGCAGTCGGCGCCATCGACCTCAATGAGTCGGTGGAGTGGAACGTGAAATCCGTGGCCAAGGCCAAGGGCATCAAGCCAGCTGACCTGACCGTCGTCGTTCTCGACCGCCCGCGCCACGATGACCTTATCCGGGAGATCCGTGAAGCCGGTGCCAAGGTTCGCCTCATCATGGACGGTGACGTCGCCGGCGCCATCGCCACCTGCCAGGACAGCAACTCCATCGACCTCATGATGGGCATTGGCGGCACCCCGGAGGGCATCATCACCGCCTGCGCTATGAAGTGCATGGGCGGAGAAATTCAGGGCAAGCTATGGCCCAAGGATGAGGAGGAAGCCGAGAAGGCTCGCAAGGCTGGCCACGACCTCGACCGCGTCCTCACCACCAACGACTTGGTGTCCTCTGAGAACTGCTACTTCGCCGCTACCGGTGTGACCAATGGCGATATGCTCCGCGGTGTCTCTTACCGCCCGAACGGTGCCACCACCCGCTCTCTGGTTATGCGCTCCAAGTCCGGCACCATCCGCTACGTCGACTCCATCCATAAGCTGGCTAAGCTGCAGGAATACTCCGTGGTCGACTACACCAACCCCCACGATAAGGAAAGCTAGTTCACTTTCCTAGGAAGAGTGCTACGGTGGCCATGAATGCCGTGCCACGGCACACATAAAGAACCCAATAAAACTCATTTCACAGAAAAGGTGAATCCATGACTGAATACCGCATTGAACACGACACCATGGGCGAGGTAAAGGTTCCGGCAGACGCCCTGTGGCGTGCCCAGACCCAGCGCGCTGTGGAGAACTTCCCGATCTCCGGCCGCGGTCTCGAGGATGCGCAGATTCGCGCTCTCGGCCTCCTGAAGGCTGCCTGTGCTCAGGTGAACAAGGACTCCGGCAAGCTGGACGCGGAGAAGGCTGACGCCATCATCGCCGCCGCCACCGAGATTGCAGAGGGCAAGCACAACGATGCTTTCCCGATTGACGTCTTCCAGACCGGCTCCGGCACCTCCTCCAACATGAACACCAACGAGGTCATCGCCTCCATCGCCCACAAGAACGGCGTGGAGATTCACCCGAATGACCACGTGAACATGGGTCAGTCCTCCAACGACACCTTCCCCACTGCAACCCACGTTGCGGCAACGGAGGCTGCAGTGAATGACCTCATCCCGGGCCTCAAGGTCCTGCACAATTCCCTGCTGGCCAAGGCCAAGGAATTCGCTGATGTAGTTAAGTCCGGCCGTACCCACCTAATGGACGCCACCCCGATCACCCTGGGCCAGGAATTCGGCGGCTACGCTCGCCAGATCGAGCTCGGCATCGAGCGCGTTGAGGCCACCCTGCCGCGCTTGGGTGAGCTGGCCATCGGCGGCACCGCTACCGGTACCGGCCTGAACACCGACGCTGAGTTTGGCGGCAAAGTCACCGAGGAGCTCAAGAAGCTCACCGACATTGACCAGCTCTCCGAGGCCAAGAACCACTTCGAGGCCCAGGCTGCCCGCGACGCCCTCGTCGAGTTCTCCGGCGCCATGCGCACCGTTGCTATCTCCCTCAACAAGATTGCCAACGACATTCGCATGATGGGCTCCGGCCCACTCACCGGCCTTGCGGAGATCCACCTCCCGGATCTGCAGCCGGGCTCCTCCATCATGCCGGGTAAGGTCAACCCGGT
>NZ_KV818463.1:80720-274496 GCF_001814945.1 Corynebacterium sp. HMSC066C02
CCTCCATCATGCCGGGTAAGGTCAACCCGGTTCTGAGCGAGGCCGCCACCATGGTGGTCAGCCAGGTCATCGGCAACGACGCCGCTGTTGCTTTCGGCGGCTCCAACGGCCACTTCGAGCTCAACGTCTACATCCCGATGATGGCCCGCAACGTTCTCGAGTCCTCCCGCCTGTTGGCTAATGTTTCCCGCGTCTTCGCTGAGAAGTGCGTTGACGGCATCGAGGCCAACGAGGAGCGCATGAAGAAGTTTGCGGAGTCCTCCACCTCCATCGTCACCCCGCTGAACTCCAAGATCGGCTACGAGAACGCCGCTAAGGCAGCTAAGCACGCACTGAACGAGAAGATCACTGTCCGCGAAGCCGTCATCGACCTCGGCTTCGTCGACGGCGAGAACCTCACGGAGGAGGAACTCGATGAGCGCCTCAACGTTCTCACCATGACCAACCGCGACCGCGACAACTTCTAAGCTCGCTTTCGCCCACGCCGCCGCTCTCCGCACCACCTCCTTGAGGTGGCGCGCAGGGCGGTTTCGCTGTTTTCTCATCCGCCCTGCGGGGCCAACAACAAGGTCGGGGGCAGCAACTGCCCGATCTGCCAAAACCACCGCTCATGACTCAAGATCTGGCAATAACTTCGTCAACTAGGGCAGTTTTGGGCTTGAGAGTTCCTTTCCAAGCCATCACTTCGCGCCCTTCGCGCTCACGGCGAGCCTTAATCAGCCACAGCGCATGCTGCTGGTGAGCGCGAAGGGTAGGGTTGCTACCATCTGCTCCCCCCTTCCTGTGCGCTACGCCATAAAGAGCTCCCCGCCCTCACGAGAATCACCATCATTGCACTTGGTGCAAACTTGCACCGGGTGTAGGATTGCACTCCGTGCAAGAAGAACTGTCATTACGCGAGCAAAAACGCCTGAAAACTCGCCTACGCATAGAGGATGCTGCCACCCTCTTGGTAGACGAGCATGGCTTTGCCTCCGTCACGGTGGAGGAGATTTGTGAGAAGGCCGGAATTTCCCGGCGCACCTTCTTTAACTATTTCGATTCCAAGGACTCAGCCGTCTTGGGCAACCCCAGCCAAGAGTTCTCCCAGGAGCAAAAGAGCTATCTGCTCGATACTCCTACGGAGAACCTCTTTAAGCTGGCCGTAGGTCTCATCAAGGAACACCTCAATGGGCAGCACGCCAATAAGGAAATTGCTGAACGACGCCGCCGTATCTCCCGCGATGCGGACGCAGCGGCGGCGTCCTTAAGCAGAAAGCGTGCCAAGTCTAACGAAGTACTTGAGCTTCTCACCCAGCGGCTAGAGAAGGAGCCAGCGTTAAAGACCATGCCGGATGTCTCCCCGCACACGGAGGCACTACTCATTGCTGTCACCATCCGTGAGGCTTTTTGGTTGGCCACCACCTCGCCAGACTTCAGCTGTGATATCCCCTTTGAGCAGCGCTTTAACTCCGCACTCGCACTCATCAACAACTATTCGAAAGGACTGTCATGGTAGCTACCGCGAAACCGCCAGTGGCCAACACTGACAATGGCAAGCCGGAAAACAACCTTGCCCTCGTCTTCTCTGCCCTCGTGCTCACCATGTTGATGAGCTCCCTGGGGCAGATGATCTTCGCGTCCGCTCTTCCCACCATCGTCGGCGAGCTCGGCGGTGTCGACCACATGAGCTGGGTTATTTCCGCCTTCCTGGTCACCATGACCATTGCTATGCCTATCTCCGGCAAGCTCGGTGACATGATGGGCCGCAAGTGGCTCTACATCGGCGGTATTGCCACCTTCGTCATCGGGTCCGCCGTGGGTGGCTTCGCCAATTCGATGAATCTGCTCATTATTGGCCGTGCCATTCAGGGCTTCGGCGCTGGTTTCATGATGATCTCCTCCCAGTCCATCATCGCGGAGGTCACCACGGCACGTGAGCGCGGTAAGTTCATGGGCATCATGGGCGGCGTTTTCGGCCTGTCCTCCGTCCTCGGCCCAGTCCTTGGCGGCTGGTTCACTGATGGACCTGGCTGGCGCTGGGGTCTGTGGATGAATATTCCCCTTGGTCTGCTCGCCATGACCGTGTGCGTGCTCGTTCTGCACCTGCGCGTCGGCGATACTGATCTGCGTAAGTTTGATGCCTTGGGAGCCACCTTCATCGCTATCACTACCGCCTCGCTCATCCTCATGACCACCTGGGGCGGCACTCAGTATGAGTGGTCGGATCCCGTCATTCTTACCTTGGCCGTCATCGTTGTGATTGGTGCTGTTATCACGGTCTTCGTCGAGAAGCGGGCCGAGGAGCCCCTGATCCCAGTTCTGCTGTTTAAGAACCGCAACATGGTGCTCACGACGGCCGCCGGCATGGTGCTGGGCTTGGCTATGTTCGGAGTGCTGGGCTACATGCCGACCTACCTGCAGATGGTGCACACCCTCACACCTACCAAGGCGGGTCTCATGATGATCCCGATGATGCTCGGCATGATCGGTACTTCCACCACCATTGGGTTCGTCATCGCGCGCACGGGCCACTACAAGCGCTACCCCATCATTGGCCTCGCCATTACGGCTGGCGCGTTGTTCTGGATGTCGAAGCTGACTGTGGAGACCTCCCTGACTCAGCTTGGCGCGGAGTTCCTCGTCTTCGGCATCGGCCTTGGCTTTGTTATGCAAGTGCTCGTTCTCATCGTTCAGAACTCCTTCCCCGTGGCGCTGGTGGGCACCGCTACTGCGGCTAACAACTTCTTCCGCCAAATCGGCTCCGCCATGGGCGCTTCCCTCGTGGGCTCGCTGTTCATCCACAACATGAAGGACGAGTTAGCTGCCAATATGCCTGCTGCCATTGCTTCCATGGGCAAGGCCGGTGCACCGTTTGCGGAAAAGTTCAACGCCGAGGGCGGCGGTTCCTCCAACCTGACCCCATCGATGGTTGCACAGCTACCGGAGCCGATCCGCGATGTCGTCCTCAACGCTTATAACGATGGTCTAACCCCAGTCATCCTGCTCATGGTTCCGATGGCCATCATCGCTCTCCTGCTTATCCTGCCCGTGCGGGAGGAGCACCTCAAGGAGACCATCGATTAGAGCACTCCCCTAAGGACGCAACAACAAGAAATCCTCGCTACGAAGAATCACGTAGCGAGGGTTTTCTCGTATCAAAGTGCCTAGCGCAGGATTCCTAACTGGCGCGCTACCTGCGCAGCCACACCGATGAGTGCCAGCAGACCGGCAATGATGCCCACGATGGTCCCAACATCCGTGCCACCGGTGCTCGAGCTTCCGAGAAGAGACTTCTTGGTCACCTTCACGGTCTTGGTGACTTGGTTGTTTGACAGCTGGGGCTGACCATTACGCAACACATGAGTGTTGAAGGTGATGGTCGCAGTGCCCTCGGACTTGGCCGTGTAGGTTCCGTCCTCGTTGACTTCCAAGACCTCCGGATCGCTGCTGCTTGGCGACGCCACCGGAACCCCCAGCTTTGCTCCCCGGAAGCCGTCGATGCTCAATCCCAGGCTTCCTTGGCTTCCGACGGAAGTGCCACCCGTAGTCATGAGCTCGGCTTTGCCGACTGTACTTTCCGGCACGGCAATAGGGAATGCGTGGCGGCCGGAAATACGCGCGGGTTGACCGGGCATATCGCGGTTGGAGAAGAAACCAGCAGTCACCTCCCCTACCTGCGCCTGAGCGAATGTTACGTGGGTGGGATCGATAATCGAGTAGAGGTGCCCAGTGCGATCATTGAACTGGCCATGTGAGCGAATGAGCATATCCCACTCGCTTGCCCCCTGGTACTTATCGGTCGACCACGATGCGATCGCGTCCGACATCCCTTTAGTGGTCAGGTTTTCACCGGCCCAGAGGTTGTTAATGACTCCGAAGGGAGGAACCCCTGGCAGTCTCTCATGGTTGAAGTCAAGGTTCTCCTCGGCAGCGCGCTGCAAAACCGCGTGCTCGAGACCGCGATCCCAGGAGATGGAATTCACATAGGCATCGCGGGTGCGGAAACCTGCGGCGCTAGCAGCCTGGCGCAGCGTTCCGCCGTTGAAGGGAAGATTATCGTCCCAAGCCTTGCCGCGTAACTGCCGAACCTGGCGGGTAACCAGGTCAATATCGGACTGCATCACGGGCTCAGCAAAGACATAAGCCAAAGCACCATTGGGGTGGTTAACGTCGAGCTCCGCCACAGGGACGGAGCCGGCGGATGGAAACTCAGCAGCCGTGGCAACGGGCGCTGCGAAAGCACCGGTCGACACGGCTACGGCGGTAGAAAGGGCAAGCACAGAGGTGCGGAAAGACATGATTCGCCTTCGATAGAGAGTGGTTGAGAACAGGTTCTATTCTATCCCCACTCCTGCCCTGATATTAGAAAAGTGAGATAATTACTTTCTCTTCTGGTTGGCTTCTGCCTTCTTTTCCTCCGGCTTCGGAAGGAGCAGCTCATAAACATCGGTATCGCGCCACTGGCCGGCAAGCTCACCATAAGTCATCTTTGCCATGTGGGAGTAGGTACCCACCTTGACGAAGCCACGGGATTTATGGAGACCAGCGGAGCCTTCGTTCTCCGGGAAAATCCACGAATGGATGGCCCACTTGTGCAAGTCGCGGCAGACCTCAATGAGCTGATCCAGCAAGGCACCACCGATACCCCTGCCTTGGGCTTCCTTACTCAGGTAGATGGAATCCTCTACCACGCCGTGGAACACGGTACGGGTGGACGCCTGCGCAGCGCAGACCCAACCGAGAACCTTCGAGTCATCGTCTTCCTCAACAGCGACGAAGACGGACGACATGATCTTGACGTTCTTAAATTCCTCGAAGGTCAACGAGCGGGTCTCATAAGTAGCGTGACCGGTGTTCAGGCCCTGCTCATAGATTTCCCGCATTTGCGGGTAGTCCGCAGCGTTGAAGGGCCGGATGCGGAAATCCTTCTTCTTGTTTTTTGCGTTGTCGCTCATGAAACAATTATTACTGAGCACACTGCGTTAATGCCAAGCTGAGAGCAGGCAGATCGCCATTCGCGAACGCGTTAATTCTCACCCTCCAACAAATCGGTGACGAGCTCCGCAATGGCAGAGCGCTCAGAGCGCTGCAGGGTCACATGCGCAAAAAGCCCATGCCCCTTGAGTTTCTCAATGACCGCCTGCACACCATCGTGGCGGCCAACACGCAAGTTATCGCGCTGGGCAACGTCATGTGTGAGCACCACACGGGAGCCGCGGCCCAGTCGCGAAAGGACTGTGAGCAGCACATTGCGCTCTAGTGACTGGGCCTCGTCGACGATGACGAAGGAATCATGCAGGCTGCGGCCACGGATGTGGGTCAGTGGGAGAACTTCCAAGAGGCCGCGGTCTTGGACTTCCTCCATGACGTTTTCGGATACCAACCCTTCCAAAGTGTCATAGACTGCTTGGGCCCAGGGGTTCATCTTTTCGCTCTCCGAGCCCGGCAGGTATCCCAGGGACTGCCCTCCCACCGCATACATCGGGCGGAATACCACGATGCGGCGGTGCTCACCGCGCTCCAGCACTGCCTCCAAGCCAGCACATAATGCCAGCGCGGACTTACCCGTGCCCGCTCGGCCGCCGATGGACATGATGCCCACGGAAGGATCTACTAAGAGGTCCAGTGCAACGCGCTGCTCGGCGGAACGGCCTTGCAGACCGAATACATTGCTATCCCCACGCACCAAGCGAACAGTGCCCTCAGCCGTCATGCGTCCCAGTGCTGACTGCCCGCCTGCCTGCAGAGTCACGCCACAGTGCACCGGCAGGTCTTCGACGCGGGTGCCGGCGGTGGTCACGGAGCCGTCGATAAGCACCTCGCCTTCCCCGTAGAGCTCATCGATGACCTCGGCGCTGGTGGGCACGATGGCCATGCCGGTGTAGCCGGTGAGCACGACATCCTGCGCATGGTACTCATCGGCCTGCAGGCCCACAGCACCGGCCTTGACGCGCAGCGGGACATCCTTGGTTACCAGAACGGTGTCCTTGCCTTCATGCTGCAAGTTCAGCGCACACGCGAGAATTCTGTGGTCTCCCTCCGGCCCGCGGAAGGCCGCCGGCAGCAAGGATTGATCCTGGTGGTTAAGCTCCACGCGCAGCGTTCCGCCTGCGGCATTGACGGGCAGCGGCTGATCCAGAGCTTCGTAAGTGGCGCGGAGGTCCTCCAAAAAGCGAAGAGCTTGGCGGGCGAACCAGCCAAGCTCCGGGTGATGACGTTTTCCTTCCAACTCAGAGATAACGACGATGGGCAGAACCACATCGTGCTCTGCGAATTTACGCAACGCCCAGGGGTCGGAGAGAAGGACGGAGGTATCGATGACATAGGTCTTGGTTGCCACAGCGGCCTCGTGCGGCTGCTCGGTCAGGACGGAAGGATTGGTCATAGCGGCAGGGTTCTCCCTTTTTATGCCCGTCCCAACAAATCGACCTGGGAGGGCATGGTGAAGCTGGTGATTGTCGAACTGCCCGGAAACTGCACTTAACCTCCGGACACCGTCCACGCTAGAGAGCGAAGGTTGAAATTACATGGGTGCAAGATGAACAGTTTTTAAACGGCATTCACCGCAGTCACACCATTCCCACAAGTTGGGAGTAGTTTATTCTTTCGCGAAGCCGTGACCATGGAAAACAGCGACAGGCTCCGCACCGATCTATCAGTGCGGAGCCTGTCTTAGAAGCTCAACGGGCGGTTAATCCCGCTACATGCGAGCTAAGCCTTTAGTTGATCGTGGCCTCGTACTCGCCGGACTCACCCTGCAGCCAAGAGATAGTGCCGTTGGTGAACTCCTGTACCCAACCGTTGCCCTCGGCCTGCTCCGGGGCAGTCGGCAGGCCTACCTTGCTCTCAAGGCCGCCTTCCTCGGTCCAGGTCTCGGCGATCTTGCCAATGATCGGCTGGGTGCCTTCGCCCTCAGCGAATGCCAGGAGCTTGTCCTTGGCAAAAGTTGCAACGCTGCCCTTGTCGGTGGTCTCGATGGACTCCGGGTCGCCCCACTCAGCAGCCTTCTCCTTGATAGCCTGAGCGAAGTCGGCCGGGACCTCTACATCACCGTTGGCGGTGGATACGCTCTCCTTGTCGCCCTCAGCGCCGCCCTCCGAGTCGGCAGAATCTGTTTCAGAAGAGTCAGCATCCTCTGCACCCTCAGCATCAGAAGGATCGGCGGACTCGGAGTCCTTCATGGAATCCTTGGCGTCCTGAGCAGCAGAGCCGGCAGCATCGGTAGCGTCGGACGCGGCGGACTGTGCGGCGTCGCCAGCATCCTTAGCGGCATCCTCAGCATCCGAGCAAGCAACGACACCCAGGGACAGGGTGGCGGCGGCGATACCAGCAGCGAAACGACGAGTCATCTTCTTCATTCTTAAACCTTTCTCTTCTAGTTGAGCACTGTTCTAAGTACTTTTGTTGAGAACGAAACCCACCGTAGGCCTAGCCAGCACGTCTTGCCACCATCGAACCTGTGATTTGACAACAAAGAGACTTATTTATCGGCGTTTCCGCTGTTGAGAACCCCTATATCTTTTCGATAACGGTTTGGAAATCGAGCCCTTGTGAGACTTTCCTTGGGCCTTTCTGCGTTCTTGCTTAGCCTTTGCTTTGTCCCGGGCGCTGCGCTTCTCAGCCGTGTTGCGGGAGGAATTCCGCGTCCTTCCCTTTGCCACCCCGACGAAATCCTGAATCTCGTCACCATCATCAGCCCGGCGCCACACCAAAGCGATTTCTGTGCGCGCAACGGAAGGGTCCTCTAGCCCAAGTGCGACTACCTGCTTCTTGCTCAGCACCTTCAGCAGTGGTCGAGGCGCGATGGCCACGCCCACGTTGGCTGCCACGACCTGGAGGGCGGTGCGCAGGGCTGGAACGTCGACACTGCCGTCCCGCGCAATCCGGTAGTTCACGATCTCTTCGGCAACATCCGCTGGCGCAATGTCCTCCCCTACCTCCGCATAGACCGAGTCTTTCGGCACCGCAATACCAGGCGCCTCCTCATAAAGACGAACCACATGGAAGCTGTCATCAACCCGCGAATCTGGCAGGCGGGTCAGTGCGAGGTCTGCCTCATGCGCGAGAAGAACCGCCAGCGCGTCATCGGCGTCGATGGTCACCAGGGACTCGGGGGAATGCGAGTCACGGTAGCGGCGAAACCACTTACCGGGTTCTGTACCAGTAGAAAAGACAAGGCGGAGCATGCACCTCATACTACGGTGCTGCTAGCGTGGTGAGCGTGACTGATACCCCGAATAAGGAAACCCCCAACAACGAAACCCAGCAGCCTTCCGGTACCGCCATGCGCGCACAAACCGCAGCCAAGAAGCTGGGCATCTACCTGCCGGCCACCCCGGAGGAGTTTCAAGCCAACGCAGTAACCCACGCGCAACTGCGCGACTTGCAGGAGAATCCGCCGGAATGGTTGGCTAACCTGCGTCGAGAAGGCCCCCACCCGCGCCCAGTGGTGGCACAGAAACTGGGAATCTCCGTGACCGCGCTGAAGAAGAACGAGATGGACCGTCCTCTCACCACCGCGGAAATTAAAGAACTCCTCAGCGCGATGCCCGAGTGGCTCGAAGCCGCTCGGAAAGCTCACGCTGAGGAGCGCTCGAATGAGCTCTCCCAAGAAGAGTCAGGAGAGCGCGGGAAAGCTTAGACCAGCTTCCAATCCTCAAGACCGTCGTAGAGCGGGAAGTCTGCGGCGACCTTCTCCACGCGAGCGCGCAGCTTGGCGACGTCCGCGTCCTTACCGTTTGCTAGTGCAGTACCGATGACATCGGCCACCTCGGTGAAGGCCGCCGCGTCGAGGCCGCGGGTAGCCAAGGCCGGGGTACCGATGCGCAGACCAGAGGTAACCATCGGCGGGCGCGGATCATTCGGAACCGCATTGCGGTTCACGGTGATGCCAACCTCGTGGAGAAGGTCCTCCGCCTGCTGGCCATCGAGCTCGGAGTTACGCAAGTCCGCCAGGACGAGGTGCACGTCGGTACCACCGGTGAGGACGTCGACGCCCGCCTTGGTGCAATCCTCAGCGGTCAGGCGCTCAGCCAAAATGCGAGCACCTTCCAGGGTGCGCTCCTGACGCTCCTTAAATTCCTCGGTGGCCGCAATCTTGAGGGCGATAGCCTTTGCCGCGATGACGTGCATGAGCGGTCCGCCCTGCTGGCCCGGGAAGACGTTGGAGTTGATCTTCTTGGCAAAGTCCTGCTTGGCCAAGATGAGGCCAGAGCGCGGGCCACCAAGCGTCTTGTGCACGGTGGAGGACACAACATCGGAGTGCGGCACCGGGGAGGGGTGCAGACCGGCGGCCACGAGGCCCGCGAAGTGCGCCATATCCGTCCACAGGTACGCGCCGACCTCATCGGCGATGGAGCGGAAAGCCTCGAAGTCGATGGTGCGTGGGTAGGCGGACCAACCAGCAATGATCACCTGCGGCTTTTCTGCCAGAGCTTGTTCGCGCACCTTATCCATGTCGAGGCGCATGGTCTCCGGGTCAACCTCGTACGCGGCAACGTCGTAAAGCTTGCCGGAGAAATTCAGCTTCATACCGTGGGTCAGGTGACCGCCATGCGCCAAGGATAGGCCCATGATCTTGTCACCTGGCTGGATCAGCGAAGCCAGCACAGCAGCGTTGGCCTGGGCACCGGAGTGCGGCTGGACGTTGGCAAAATCAGCGCCAAACAGCGCCTTGGCGCGATCGCGAGCCAGATCCTCCACGACGTCGACGTGCTCGCAGCCGCCGTAGTAGCGGCGTCCCGGGTAGCCCTCTGCGTACTTGTTGGTGAGAACAGAACCCTGTGCCTGTAGAACCGCGCGGGGGACGAAGTTCTCCGAGGCAATCATCTCGAGGGTATCGCGCTGACGAGCAATCTCACCGGAGATAGCATCGAAGACCTCGGGGTCAAGATCGCGCATCTCCTGGTAGCGCACGTCTGAATTGTTCGTAGTCGTCATGAAAGCGTGGTGTCCCTTCCTAAAGATGGTCAAGATCGCCGGCAGTGCCCGCTCGCAGCACAACACCACCGGCTTGAGAAATCGCCGAAGCTAGTTCTACATCCTAACGCCCGCATCCCCCGCGCGGGGGCCTCTAGGAATCTTTTCATTCGGGGCAATTGCACTAGGCGCCCGATGCAGTGCGACAATAGTCGGCATGGCGCGAATGACCGATGCGAGCCCGTACCTCGATTTTGACCGTGATACGTGGCGTGCCCTACGTAAATCCATGCCACAGGTGCTCACGGCAAACGAGGTGGAAAAACTCCGCGGCATTGGTGACCGCATCGACCTCACCGAGGTAGCAGAGGTGTACCTCCCCCTTTCGCGTCTCATTCACATGCAGGTGGAGGCCCGCCAAAAGCTCACCGCAGCCACGGAGGCCTTCTTGGGTAACCCACCGACGCACGTGCCCTTCGTCATCGGCGTCGCTGGTTCCGTTGCCGTGGGCAAGTCCACGACAGCACGCCTGCTCCAAGTGCTCCTTGAACGCTGGGATTCCCACCCGAAGGTCGACTTGGTGACCACGGACGGCTTCCTCTACCCCACCGCCTACCTTAAAGAACACGGGCTAATGCAGCGCAAGGGCTACCCGGAGTCCTATGACCGCCGCGCACTGATGCGTTTTGTTACCGACGTTAAATCGGGCAAACCCCTAGTCACGGCCCCGCTCTACTCGCACGTGTCCTATGACATCGTCCCCGGGGAATTTCAGGAGGTTCGCCAGCCGGACATCCTCATCTTGGAGGGCCTCAACGTCCTACAAACCGGTCCGACCCTCATGGTCTCCGACCTGTTCGACTTCTCTGTTTATGTGGACGCCCGAGTCGACGACATTGAAAAGTGGTACATTGACCGCTTCCTCAAGCTCCGGCACACCGCTTTCCGCGAGCCGGGTGCGCACTTCGCCTCCTTCGCGGACATGACGGATGAGGAAGCCTACGTGCAGGCCCGAGAAATCTGGCAGTCCATCAACCTGCCCAACCTTATTGAAAATATTTTGCCCACCCGAGTGCGTGCTTCCTTGGTTCTACGCAAGGGCTCACACCATTTGGTGGAGCAAGTGCGGATGCGCAAGCTCTAGGCGGGCATTATCGGGCTAGCGCCCAAAGCGGCGTGAGCGCTGCGAATAATCGCGCAAAGCGCGCAAGAAATCTACCCGGCGGAATGCGGGCCAATACGTATCCGTAAACCAAATCTCTGAATAAGCAGCCTGCCACAGAAGAAAGCCGGAAAGACGCTGTTCACCGGAGGTGCGGATCACAAGATCTGGGTCCGGCAAACCTTTGGTGTAGAGGTTGCCCGTGATGGCCTCTGCCGTCACGTTCTCCGCAATCTCCTCAGCGCTCAATCCCTTTTCGGCTTCGCTACGAATGAGACTCTGCACGGCATCAACGATTTCTTGACGCCCGCCGTAGCCCACCGCGATGTTAACGATGACGCCCTGGTGATCTTCTGTGGCTTCAGCAGCGCACTGCATTTTGGCGGTAACCTGTTCAGGAAGCAGATCTAGGTGTCCCACGAGACGGATTTGGCAATCCAAATCGCCCTGGGAAAGGTGCGTGACAACATCAGAAATGATGTCAAAAAGCAGCTGCACTTCCTGCTCGCTGCGCTTCAAATTTTCCGTCGACAACAGGTAAATAGTGACGACCTCAATGTCAGTGCCTTGGCACCAAGAGATCATCTCACTAATTTTCCGCGCTCCCTGGCGGTGACCGTGGCTAATATCCGTAAAGCCCGCCTCGCGCGCCCAGCGGCGATTGCCATCCGCCATGATTGCCACGTGGCGTGGCTGCGGTTTGTTCTTAATCTCACGCGTTAGACGCGCCTCATACAGGGGATATAGGAGCTGGCTTAGGAACTTCACGGTGGGGAAACGTCCTCTGCGTTAAAAGATGGACTTCTTACTGTTATCGAGGATGCCGGCTTCCTTCATAGCCGCATCGACCGCCTCATCATCGAAAGGATCAATGCCGTGATCCTGCGCGAACATGGTACGGCGGCGGAAACGCGAGTAGCGGCGGTGAAAATTCCAGCCTGCGAAGAGGACGGCAACGCCCATCAGGGCAAGGATGAGCAAACCGATGGGCGAGGCCTTACCGAACTCTGGTCCTACCGGCCCGCTTTGGCTCCCCTGGGCGAGCAGGGCGACGTCATGCGCCGCGAAGTACAAAGCGTTCATGTTTTAAGCCTCCCCTACTTCCGGGATTCCCGCAAATAAATCATCCTCCGGCAGCGCCGTCGAAACGCGGGTCTTAGCCAGCTCAAATTCCTCCGTAGGCCAGTGCTCCTGCTGCACGGACACCGGAGTCGCAAGAAAGGCACCGGCCGGATCAATTTGGGTGGCGTGTGCGCGGAGAGCGTCCTCCCGATTTTGGAAGTAATCCGCGCACTCTACCTGCGTGGTCACTCGCGCCATGATGTCACCGAAAGCGGTATCCCACCGCACAAGCATCGGCTCATAAGGGCTCACCTTTCCTTCCTCCACAAGGAGGTCGTGGAAAATCTTCATCCTTTGATACACAAAGCCGTGCGTGTAGTAGAGCTTCAGCGGCTCCCACGGCTCCCCCAATTCTGGGTGGTACGCGGAATCGCCCGCCTTGTCCCACGCCAACATAGACGCTCGGTAGACCATGAGATGATCCGGGTGTGGGTAGCCGCCGTTCTCGTCATAGGTAATGATGACGTGGGGGCGGAAGTCACGGATAATCTCCACCAGCTCTTGGGCTACCTCATCATCTTCCTTGAGAGCAAAGCAGCCCTCGGGGAGCAGGTCCTTAATATTAGGCGCAAGCGGGTTGCCGGGAAGGCCCGAATCCACGTGCCCAAGCCAGCGGTGTTGCACGCCCAAAGCGGCGGCCGCTTCCGCCATTTCCTCTCGACGAATACTGCCCATATTCTCAAGGACGCCAGGGCGGTCCATGGCCGGGTTGATAATATCCCCACGCTCACCACCGGTACAGGTGACGACGAGGACCTCCGCCCCTTCCGCAGCATATTTCGCGGTTGTCGCCGCACCCTTCGAGGATTCGTCGTCAGGGTGCGCGTGAATAGCCAAAAGGCGCTTTGTACTCACTGGGTGCTACATCTCCCTAGATTGCTTCTTTAAACAGACGCCCAGTCTAATGGATAGTAACTTCGCGGCGACCGTTGGATAGAATCAGACTCATGTCTGACGCCCAACCCGCTTCTCGCTCCGCACGTTCACAGTCTCGATACGGTTCCAAGACACGCACCCCGCGTACAGGAGGTTCCTGGACCAATCGGGCACTGGTGCTGGTGTTTTTGGCCATGTTTGTCGCGGCCATCGTCTTTGGCGTTCAGTACTTCCGCAGCCAGCAGAAGGTCAACGCAGATATATCCTATGTCACACACGAGATCCTCTCCGATGACTCCATGCGCATTTGGGTAGACATCACACGCAACCGCGTTGAAGAACCTGCTTATTGCATCGTGCAGGCTTTTGACTACTCCAAAGCGGAGGTCGGCCGCCGCGAAATTGCCGTGCCGGCCGGCGGCGAGTCTGCCCAGCGCGTCGCAGTGGACATCCCCACCAACCACCCGGCTGTCGCCGGTGGCGTCTACGGTTGTTCTGGAAATATTCCTTCTTATCTCGATACCAGCGCAATGGATACAGCGGGTGAGGCAACCGACAACTAAAAGCCCAGCTGTGCTAGTATGTTGAGCGTTCTGAATGGGCCGCGCCACCTGCACTTTTGCGCCCGTTCTTTGAGAAATAAAAGTGTTCATTAGAAACCGTATACGGAAGGTTGCACTATGGCTGAGCAGCAGAAGCAATACATCACCCCGGAAACCAAGGCCAAGCTCGAGGCCGAGCTGCAGGCCCTGATTGACCACCGCCCGGTCGTCGCCGCGGAAATTAATGAGCGCCGCGAGGAGGGTGACCTTAAGGAGAACGCGGGTTACGACGCCGCACGCGAGATGCAGGACCAGGAAGAGGCCCGCATCAAGCAGATCTCCGAGGTTCTGGCTAACTCCACCACCGAGCGCACCGCCGTCCAGGAGGGCGTTGCCCACATCGGTTCGGTGGTCCACGTTTACTACAACGGTGACGAAGAGGACCGCGAGACCTTCCTCATTGGTACCCGCGCTGCTGCTTCCGACAACAAGGACTTGGAGACCTACTCTGAGCAGTCCCCGCTGGGCGCTGCCCTTCTGGGTGCTGCCGAGGGCGAGACCCGCGAGTACACCGCGCCGAATGGCAAGACCTTGTCGGTGACCGTGGTCTCCGCTGCACCTTATGATTCCGCAAAGGCCGCAACTCCGCGCAAGTCCTAATTTATACTGCTCTTAGGTCACCGTTTTTCTGAGAAAGAGTTTTATCCCCATGAAGAAGTTCACTCGTTTCGCTGCTGCTGGTCTGGTTGTCTCTGCTGGTCTTACCCTTGCTGCTTGCCACCCGCCGAGCGAGCAGGATTCCACTGAAAAGGTCGACACCGGTGCTACCTTCACCGGTGAGGCCCCGGGAGCCGGCGCAGCCGAATCCTCCGAGTCTGCAGATGCCACCGACGTCGTTGGCACCGAAGCTGCCACCGAGACCGCAGTAGCTCCGGCTGAATACACCACTGCCCCGGTTCAGCAGTAAGCTCAACGGCATCTTAAAGCAAGAGCGGCGCCCCGAATAATCCGGCGCCGCTTTTAGCGTTCTGAGGGCACTCCCCCCTCCACCGCCTTGCACCTAGTTTTCTTCGCGGGCCCAATCCCCAATAACCCCTGGCAGCACCGCAGGGGCTTCGCCTAATAGGTCGCGGCGGTTGGGATCGCGCTCTACCTGCGTGGTAACGGATTTGATTCGCCGTTCACCATCGCCGCCACGTGCCATCCCACCCATCAACGGCATCATGCGCATCCCCGCACCACGGGCATTGCCAACACCCGGCTTCGCACCGTGCGCTCCGCCGGCAGCACCCACGACACCACCGGCGTTGCCGACGGCACCAGGACCGGCCACGCCGCCCATGCCACCCACACCAACGGCACCACTGCCTGCATTACCGCCCAGGAGGCCACTGCCGCTTAGCGACGCCCGCCCCTCCCGCTGCTGACCAGCCCCTGTTACGGCCCCGGGAAGTCCACCAAGTACCGGATGCGTTCCAGTCTGCGGCCCGCCAAAGGAGGAATTCAAGCCGCCCACGCCCGCCGCGGAAGTGGTTGGATTCGCTGATGCCTCCGGCAAACGACCATTGAGTCCCGCAATTCCTCCGGGAAGCTGGTTGCCACGTCCATCAGCGAGACCGACCGATCCCAACCCATTGAGACCACTCGCCGCATAAGGCGCACCACCCGGAGCAGTCGTGGCTCCTGCCATCGTGCCGTGAACTGGGTTAAGAGCCCCGATTCCCGCACTAGCGGCCGACGTGTTTACCTCGGCTGCATTGATGGGTGCCAGCGCTTCACCAAAGCCTAGGTCGTTGAGGATACTGCGCCCACGATTATGTAAATCACCATGAAGCTTCGCGATATCCTCAGCGCCCATCCCGACGCTTTCAAGCCCTTGGATCTGACCATTGGCGACATTGAAAGACCCAGGCCCCACAGCACCACTCTCGATTGCTTCAGCAATCTTTTGGGGCCAGGCAACCCCATCTGTGTTGTACTGGTTTCCGTCGCCCGCGACGGCTCCAAAATGAGTGCTGGTGTCCCCACCGCCGCTGGGTGGTGCCGCATCCATGAGTGCATGCTGATACGGCATAGCCGAAATCACTTGCTGCTGCAGAACACCCTGCATATAGGTCAATGCTGCTTTTTCAGCAGCTGCGCGTGCAACAGGATCTGGAATTGCGGCCACCTCGAATGCCAGGGCAATGGCTTCGGGTTGAACGTTCACTAGCTGCGCTTGGAAGCCAAAAAGCTTCTGCTGCATGACATTTGCGTTGGCGATGAAGTGCGTTCCTGCCTGTGCGACTTCACGAATTTTTTGTGCCGCTCGTGTAGTAGCTTCGCTGTCATTCTCCGATTCTAAGGACGCGGCTGAGCGCTCAAGCCCAGCGACGATATCAGCGACTTCCCCACTTAGCGCTCCCCACCGCGCATTCGCTTCGGACACATCCCAGAAGCGAGTGCTGAACAGATTCGATGCCAGGCCCATAATGGACGCGCCGGTGTCCACGATCGGAACAGTAAACCCAAACGGACTATAGCCCGGATCCGGTTGCGAGACTATCGGCATCGACGCTGCACCGCCTCCCCCGCCAGCATCAGCGACATCCAGCCCCCGGCTGGTAAGTATGTCTTGTGATTCAAAGCTTGCTAGCTCTGTTTGAAGAGCTTCCCCGAGCCAAGAAACCTGCCCCCTAAATCCTTCCAAAGAATTCCGCGCGGACCCAGGGTCCGTTGCCAGCACACGCTGGTGGATTGCACCAACTTCACTTAGGCCGATCACCGTGGAGAAGCCACCGTCTAGAGGCGATGTCGCTTTTCCTTGCAAAGCATCTAGTCGCCTAGAAAGCCGGTCGACATTTTGAACTTCTACCCGCATGTTTCGTCTATCAATCAGCATAAGTTTCCCCTTATTAAGTAAGATTCACAAGAATTTCTTCTGCTTGTTCGCACTGCTCTATTTGGTTTGAGTAGTCAGAGAGAAGGCTGTAGGAAACGGTGATCAGGCCACGCTCAGTTGAGAGGTTTAGCGAGCACATCGACTCCCCTGAGAATTGATCTTCAAACGCGACAGCTGGAATGCGCCTTCCCTCATAGATCACCCTCCTGCCCTGCGCTTCTTCAACCTCCGAAGTGGCCGTATCACTGCTCGCGAGGTTTACTACCCCTTCTGCCCCTTCCATTTGATGGCCGAATGAACAAAAGATCGTGTCTCTTTCGTGAAATTCTTGCCCCGCGATGCGAGAGAGCCCTACCCTTTGTAAGTCTTCGTCAGGGATTTCCCGACAAGGATCAAACAACTGGAAGCCTTCAGCATGTCGATCAAATTCACCGAGCGGCGGCAGCACCCCATCTCCCGCACGAGGCTCGCCGCGTGAAGCCTGATCCTCTCGCGACCTCGTGGCGGTGGCATCAGCGACCCCCGAGTCCCCTGAGCCACCGCCGGTGTTATCGCCAGGAACATTGTGAAAGTCCCCCGGATTATCACCATGGTCGCGAGCACCTAGACCTAGCGGAGATGCACAGTTTGACAGCACCCCGATACAAACTGCCACCAGCACTAGGCCCCCGATTCGCTTCATGGTTTCCTTTCAACCAATTTTCCTGACCATCAGAAGCCCCTCGCTGAAGCTGAAAGCTTCGAGCGGCTTCTGCGACCAGAATGCATGAGAACTATCAAGATGTCGCGCCAGAGCCAAATAAGATTCATGCAATATTTCCTGACAGAACGCCCATTCGACGAAATTAATAGAACTTTTATAAATAATCGCTGGTCGTAGCCTGTAAGAAATTTGGACGCCAGCAGTGATCTACATGTGACCGAGCTGCCGATTATAACCAAGTGGGGGTCCCCTAATTACAACACTGTTAACTTTCGGGTGTCGTTTTTCCAATCGGAAAGCAGGAAGCCAACCACCTCAGATGATCCCACTAGACAACATCTCAAGCTCCGCTTAAAAGCCCAGCTAGTTCCATCGACACGCAAGGAAGTGGCAATAGCACAACAACGCGACACTGCGGTTTAGTAACAGTCACACCATTGCCAGCAGACGAGCGGCAACCCGCATAACCCCTGATTGACTTCTCTCAAGCTTCGATAAATCGAACATTTCGCCCATAGCCACCAGGAGAACCTTTGGCTTCACAAGCATAACTACGTGGATGGCCATCCACGTAGCGCGGGGAAAATGACTAACGCACCGAGCGGAATCAATACACAATCACACACGGGACTGTAGGAACATTCGTGCTAACCGCTGGCTAGCTTCAACGGTTTTAGCACTGAGGCGAAAGAAAGAACGCTCTGCCTATAGCCGGCGCTGTGCCCAATAGAAGGTTCGCGGCTCAGAAAAGAAACCGGTGGCCGGAACCACAAAGATTGTGGTTCCGGCCACCGGTTCGCAATAGCGTTATGAGACTGATTAGTCCCTAAAGTAGCTCAGCAGACGAAGAATCTCGGTGTAGAGCCAGACCAAGGTCACAGCCAGACCAAGAGCGATACCCCAGGCGTACTGAGCCGGAGCGCCCTGACGGATAAGGCGATCAGCTTGGTCGAAGTCCGTCATGAAGGACAGCGAAGCCAAGACGATGCAGACAAGGGAGAAGATGATGGCGAGCATGCCGCCATCACGCAGCGGGTTGAAGCCGAAGAAAATAGCACCCAACATGTTACCCAGCGCCAACACTGCCACACCGGCAATAAGACCGAACATGATTTTGTTGAACTTCGGGGTGACCTTGACCGCACCGGTCTTGTAGACCATCAGCATGCCGATGAACACACCTACAGTGCCCATGATGGCCTGACCGATAAGCGCCATACCATCGGAGTTACCGAAGGATACGCCAGCGAACATGAGCGAGAAGCCGCCCACGAAAAGGCCCTCAAACACGGCGTAAATCAACGTCGCCGCAGCGGAACCAAACTTCTTGCCAAACGTTGAGACGAGAACAGTAATGAAACCGCCCAGCGCACCAACCAGGGTAAGAATCATCGCAATGCCCGGGTTAATCAACTCACCAATGGCGAAGTTAAGTACGGCCATAACGATGATGACGCCAAGAGTAATACCAGTCTTGGTCACGACATCATCAACCGTCAGCGGACGATCGGCGCTACGGTTTCCTTGGTTAAACGGATTGTCGCTCTGACCGTAGGGGTTAACCTGGGTCTGACTTTGGCTGGACGAGAGGGAACTCATGACGGGGTTGCTAGAACGCACGCGAATCCCGATTCCTTTCACAGTCGTTCTCTAAAAAGCGGCCACTCGGGGCCGCCTTGTCTTTCACTTCACTAGGATCAACGCTCCCCATCGCTAGGAAGTTCCCAAAATCCCAAAATTCGCAAAATTATCCCCGCTTAACAGGGACACGCCGCTGGGCACTGTGTTTGACCGATAGGCGTGGCGGCCGGCGATACTTAGTGCGCGTAGTTGTCAGGATCTTAACTTGTTCCTCGCGCACCAATTGCGAAGGGCTACTATTCAATCATCTGGCTATCTCCTTCGCGAAAGAGGACACCCCGTGAAAAAGCTTCCTTTAATGTTCACCGCCATTGCTGTTGCCCTTAGCGGATGTAGCCATGACACTGAGCCTGCTCCTGCCCCAACTAGTACCAGCATCACGAGCACCACCGAGGAATCCTCGACTGCAGGAACAGTTGAATCCACCGAACCATCAATCACGTCTGAGGAATCTCAACCTGAGCCGGTCCATCCTGAAAACGATGCGCCCATAGCCGAGCAGGCCACACTAGAGCCCACCGTTATCGAATGCCTTGAGGGGGCACCCGGCCCAGCCCGCTGGTCTGATGGCACTGTGTCCTACTCCCAGTGGTGCTTCGATACCCGAGGCGGCGAGCAGTACCTCGAGAATGAGCACCAAGCCGGACTAGTAGAAACTGAGGAATGCGTTGGACCAGCGGCAGTGTGTGGATACGGCACTGCAGATAATGGCGCCCGAAACCCAACCTCGGGCGAAATTCAGACTTACCATGGCTGTCAAGACGGATACATTAATGACCCATATCTGTGCTCCGCGACAAAAGATGTAGTCCACGCCGCCGACCCAGACGGCTCGATCTATTAGTAGGTAAGTGCATCCGTCGCAATGATGGGTGAAGCTCGTGCCTTTTCCTAGGTTCTCAGAACAAATACGGCAGTTGGACGCTGCGAGGGCGAGTAAAACCAACCTTGCTTGGCATCCCAAGCTGGCACTGAAGGTTTTCCGCCCTTGAGCTGGTCCTTTAAGGGTTGTAGTGGTGCCCCCACTGGGACTCGAACCCAGACTGAATCGATTTTAAGTCGACTGCCTCTGCCGATTGGGCTATGGGGGCCAAACCGTGCCCACTTATCTTAGGGCACGGATAGTCATGAACTGAAAATAGGGTCGGCTTCTGCGTAGCCTTCCGGCCTTAGCCCGCTAGTTTTGCTGCAAGGCCGGTAATGATGCCATCGAGGATGTCTTTCTCACTGATGAAGAAAGAACGTGCCTCGCTATTGCGTTCAATCATCGTCATGATGCCCTCGACTGCCACGCATCCACCGCCAATGACATCCGCGCGTCCAGGGTGGATGACGGGGTTGAGAGCGCGAACATCCGAAGGCAGACCAATCATCTGTCGGGTGAGCACCCGCAGGGCGTCGAAACGCAGCTCGGAGCCATGAATGGAATCGGCATCGTAGCGCTCCATTCCCTGGGCCAGCGCGGAAAGAGTCGTAAACGTACCGGCGCAGCCAACGAAGGTCAGGGCTTTATCGATAGGAACGATCTTCTCGACTTCGGCCATGCGCTCAGCCACATAATCCGTAGCGATCTCAATTTCCGCTTCGGTGGGCGGATCATTGCGCATGATGCGCTCGGTAAGACGCACACATCCCATTTGTGCCGAGTGGGAGCCGAGAATCTCACCGTCGATGGTGCCAACGACGAACTCCGTCGAACCACCACCCAAATCGATAACGCAATATGGGCCCTCTTCAGAATGCAGGTCCCCCACCGCGCCGGTAAAGGACAGCAGTGCTTCCTCCTCGCCGGAGATAACCTCCGCACGAGCACCAGGCTGGACTTGACCGAGCAGTTCTTCAGTCATGTCAAAGAATTCGCGGTGATTTTTGGCATCGCGGGTGGCTGAGGTGGCCACCATCCGCACGCGCTCAACCTTCTCAAACTTCATCTGTTTGACGTAGCCCTCGAGCGCCGCGCGGGTCCGCGCAAGGGCCTCTGGTTCAAACTCGCCGGTGGCGTCGACGCCCTGTCCGAGACGAACGATCTCCATCGTGCGGGAGATATCGCGGATCTTTCCATCTTCCTGAATCTCACTGATAAGCAGGCGGATGGAGTTGGTTCCGCAGTCGACAGCAGCGACGCGTGTCATAAGGCTAGCCTTTCTCTTAACCGGCGTTAGAAAAATCGAACTGGGCCATATCAATGCCCAGGTCCCCCACGGTGGGCCAATCCTCTGGGATGGCGCTTCCTCGAAGTTTACCGTGTTCTGCGGCCATCGCTACGGCTTCGGTGCCGAAACGTACGCGGCCTGGCCCCTCCGCCAGGGCGTACGCAATGAGGACGTGAAGGCACTTCACGCGCTCAGGCATGCCACCACCGGAAAAGTCAGTACCTAGGTCTTCCATGGCGTTGCGGGTTGCCAGGTAGTGTTCATGCGCGGCTTGATAATCCTTCTGCAAGTCCTCGCCCTCTGCAAGACGCTGCTCCATCCATTTCATGACATGGGCAACCTCAAGGCGCGATGCCTCAGCAGTCAAGCGCGGATCGGTGAGGTAATAAAGGGTGGGAAACGGGGTGCCGTCGGGAAGCTTAGGCGCGGTCTTAATCACCGCCGGGGCTCCGTCCGGAGTGCGGTATGCAATGTCCACGACGCCGCGTGGGGTGCGGCCCAGTTGTTCGCGGACGACTTCAAGATCAGCATCGGTCACGGTCATAGGAACCATTGTGACACGGAGGAATGGTTGAGTCCTATTCAGCAGGGGCTTGCGGTTGATTCTCTGCTTCTTCCGCTACAGAATCCCACAACACCGCGTACCACTCGCGGTCATCGGTATCCTCGCGACGCTCCGAGGTTACCGTGTCACCCGAGTCCATGCGCGGATCCATAATGCGGAAGGCCGTTTCACCCTCATCCATCACACCGAACCGGCGACGCGCCTCTTGCTTGACGTACTCCTCCGAGTTGTACTTATCAATCTCGGTGAGGAGCTCATCCTTATGGGCCTGCTTGGCGGCAATAGAGCTTTCTAGGCGGGCAATTTCTGACTGGCCGTGGTAGTAATTGCGCAGCGGGACAGCAATGGATAACAAGACTACGAGAATAACGGCAATGATCACACCGACGCCCAGAATGTCCAGGCCTTTAGGCTGGACCGGGGTCTTCTTCCGCTTGGTGCGCTGCGCATCGCGGGCACGCGTGTGTACCGGAACGGTGTTCCGGCGCTTCGTACGAGGAGAAATAGTGCGTGCCATCGGGAAGCCATTGTATCCCGGACCGGCCCCAGTGCTGTGCGGCGCGCGTCGTGTCTCAGAAATAACACGTGTCACAGAAGTTCAAATTCCGTTCCGGTACGTGCTCCGCGTCAACTTGGGCTCTGCAGCTACCCTCCCAACGCAAAAGGTGCCACAGTTTCCTGTGACACCTTCTGAACTAGCGCTAGCTCAGCGGACAGTCCGAGAAGACTGCCACTAGAGGCTAGTGGCAAACTTAGCCCTGAAAGCGCGGAAATGCGGAGCGGCCGGCGTAAACAGCGGCATCGCCCAGCTCCTGCTCAATACGCAGCAGCTGGTTGTACTTGGCTACGCGCTCAGAGCGGGCCGGAGCACCCGTCTTGATCTGGCCACAGTTCAGGGCGACTGCGAGGTCAGCAATGGTGGTGTCCTCGGTCTCACCGGAGCGGTGGGACATCATGGTGCGGTAGCCGTTGCGGTGAGCCAGCTCGACGGCATCAAAGGTCTCGGTCAGGGTACCAATCTGGTTGACCTTGACCAGCAGAGCGTTAGCAGCCTTCTTGTCGATACCCTCCTGGAGGCGTGCCGGGTTGGTGACGAAGAAATCATCGCCGACGATCTGAACCTTGTCACCGATAGTCTCGGTGAGCTTGGTGTAGCCCTCCCAGTCATCTTCCTGCAGCGGGTCCTCAATGGACACGATCGGGTACTTAGCAACGAGCTCCTCGTAAACCTTGGCCATCTCCTCAGCAGTGTGCTCGCCGCCCTCGAAGTGGTACTTACCGTCCTTGAAGAACTCGGAGGAAGCAACGTCTAGTGCCAGAGCAACGTCCTTGCCCGGCTCGAAGCCAGCCTTCTTGATTGCGTCAACGATGAGGTCGAGCGCTGCCTTGGTGGACTCGACAGACGGAGCGAAGCCACCCTCGTCACCCAGACCGGTGGACAGGCCCTTGTCCTTGATGACGTTCTTGAGTGCGTGGTAAACCTCAGTGCCCTGACGCAGCGCCTCGGAGAAGGACTCCGCGCCAATCGGAGCGATCATAAACTCCTGGACGTCCACGCCGGAGTCAGCGTGGGAGCCACCGTTGAGAATGTTCATCATAGGAACGGGCAGGACGTGGGCGTTCGGGCCACCGACGTAACGGTAGAGCGGCAGGCCAGCGGACTCGGCAGCGGCCTTAGCTGCTGCGATGGAAACGCCCAGGATGGCGTTGGCGCCGAGGCGAGACTTGTTCTCAGTGCCGTCCAGCTTGAGCAGGGCCTGGTCAATGAGACGCTGGTCATCGGCCTCGAAGCCGGCAAGTTCATCAGCGATCTCTTCGTTGACGTTCTCAACGGCCTTAAGAACGCCCTTGCCCAAGTAGCGGTCACCACCGTCGCGCAACTCGTGAGCCTCGTGAACACCGGTGGAAGCGCCAGACGGAACGCCGGCGACACCGCGTGCGCCATCGTCGAGGAAGACTTCAGCCTCAACGGTGGGGTTGCCGCGGGAATCAAGAATTTCGCGTGCCATTACGTGGATGATGTCAGCCATGCTGCTTTCACTCCTATAGAGCCAAATTGATCTTGGTTTGTGTTCTGGGAGGTGCTCCCAAACCACCTGCAGCCAATTGTTCCAGAAAACTTCGGAACGTGTCGGGCTTAAACGGACAACGTGACAAAGATCTAGGAAGAGACTAGGACGTCGCAGGCTGTTCAATGGCGTAGGAATTCGCCGCTGCCGCCACTTTACGCAGGTAGTCCTCCGATTGGTTGTAGTTGAGGACGGCTGAGCGCCAGCCTTCCGGCGTGGAAAGGTCCCTATCCCCAAAACACAACAATGCGGCGGCACCTAGCGCAGCATCATCAATCTGGTTGGGATCAGCCACCCCATCGCCATTGGCATCACGACCTAAATGCTCCCACGAAGAAGCGATAAATTGCATCGGTCCGACGGCGCGATCAAAGTCGGTATCGCCGTCAATCACGCCGCCATCACTATCCGGAACCATGGTGGTGTTGTTCGTACCATCGAGAGGTATACCCACGATGGGTGGGTCGGGGTAGCCGTTCTCATCGAGTGTAGAACGGTGAAAGAGATTGCCGTTATAGGTCCCGTGACGGCTTTCAACCCAACCGATCCCCGCAAGGGTATTCCAGCGCAGATTACAGTTCGGCCAGGACTCCCGCGCAATCAACTCCGCATTGCCATAGGCCCGCAAAGCTTGATCGGGGATGCTGGTGGCATCAGCAAGCTGGTCGGACCACCACGTCAATTTATCCGCCGTGCGCCCCGGACCGTCGACATCAATATTGGGCACTTCTACCCCGCCGACCGGTGGAAGATCCTCTGGGACAGGGGAAAGCTGCCGGAACGGGGATGGCTTATCCAGGAAGGAAAGACTCCAGGCCACCAGGGAAATGATCAGAATGATGGCTAAGACAATTCCAAGGCCACAGCCCCCGCTCCTCCTAAGCCCCTGCGTCATAAAAGTGAATCCTACAGCCCGTTGCGCGAAGGGGGTCTAGCGACACAGAGGGCGCAACGAGGCGACTATATAGGCACGACCTACGAAATTTGCGAAACAAAAGTTATGTCAAAATGTTCCCACGCGTAACATTCTGCGCTACACTGCAGCGTTGAACAGAGAGCCGAGGCCCCGCTGGTGCTCCACGTTCTATCACTGTCCGTTCTAGAAACGTGCTTTTCTCTTAGTCAAGGAGTTCCATGTCCATCCGTCGTATCCTCGCTACTGCTTCCGCCATTGTTACTCTGGGTGCCATCGCACCCGCTACCGCCTCCGCCGCTTCCCTCACTGAGCTGGGCGGCTTCCTTTCCCAGGGCATCCAGTCGGCTGACTGCAACACCCTGCGCAGCACCCTCACACTCATCGATCAAAGCACCGAAGGCGAGCTTCTGACTCCGGATACCACCCGCAACCAGCTTTCAAAGAACCTCACTGCACTGGGCAACTCCAAGGAGCTCGGTCCGCTGGCTTTCGCCGCTGTGAAATACGCCGGCCAGACCGCTGACCGCGCTCTCGAGTGCAAGATTGTCAAGGAAGACACCATCGCCACCGGCGGCACGGGCCTGTCCTCCAAGATTGCGGACTACGCTCCCCTACTGTCCTCCATGATCCAGAAGGGCTAGTCCTTCTTTTCTCGGGCCTTACCTTCGGCCCACAAGCGCTCCTGTTCCTCTACCCCCACGATGTCCTCTGAGCCATCAAAAAGGTAGGGCGCGCGGGAGCGCATTTTGTTGACGAAAGACATCGCAACATCATCAAGGTTGAAGGCCCCACGGCGTGCCGCGATTTCGGCGTGGAAGAGGATCTGCAGGAAGACATCGCCCAATTCCTTAAGCAGCTCAGCATCCGAAACATGTTCCCGCACTGCCTCTGCAAACTCAGCGGACTCTTCCTCCATATATGGCAGCAGGGTCTCGTGGGTTTGGTCGCGCTCCCACTCCCCTATGCGCCGCGCGCGCATCATCACCTCGCGCGCCCGCCACATCGGATCCTCTAAGGAAGGGGCGAGGATGAGCTCCGCGTGGGCGTCGATAAGCGCGCGCACCTGCGGATGGGAGGGGTCCGTGCTCACCACAACACCGTGGCCTGCAGGATCCTCACCGCTCAGTAACTGGTCGAAGTCCCAGCGAACTTTCACAGGAACTTCATCGGTAAAAACAACAGGTCCCTGCAGTTTTCCAACGGCCTCCATGGGTATTAGGGTGGGCCAGCGCGGATCTAACAACAGGACAGTCATAAACAACGAGTATAGGTCCCGGGCCCTATGAACATTCGCTGCAGTTGCACAAAAGCCCGCCTAAAGGGGTACTTTTAACCAATGACCACTTCCAATCTCACCGAATCGCCGCGCACGCACTCCGTGACGCTGTGGACGCTCGTCGCGCTCATCATCGGTTCCACGGTGGGCGCCGGAATTTTCTCTCTTCCGCAAAACATCGCCTCCGTGGCCGGCCCTGGTGCCATGCTCATCGGCTGGCTCATTGCTGGCGTGGGCATGCTCTCTGTTGCCTTCGTTTTTCAGATCCTGGCTCACCGCAAGCCACATCTCGACTCCGGCGTGTACTCCTATGTCCGTGCCGGCTTGGGTGATTTCATCGGCTTTACCTCTGGTTGGGGCTACTGGCTCGGCTCCGTGATGGCGCAGGTGGGCTACGCCACCCTATTTTTCAACACTATCGGCCACTACGTCCCTTTCTTTGACGCCGACCACCGCTGGGTTTCTGCCATCGCAGTGTCTTTGTTGTCCTGGGGTATCTTTGCTGTTCTCGCACGCGGGATTAAGCAGGCGGCCATCATGAACATGGTGACGTCCGTAGCCAAGATTGTGCCCATCCTGGCCTTCATCATCATCCTCGCTTTCGTGGGTTTCAGCTGGGACAAGTTCACCTTGGATATCTGGGGCAAGACTTCCGATAAGTCCCTCTTCGAGCAGGTACAGGGCATCATGCTCTTTACCGTGTGGGTCTTCATCGGCGTAGAGGGCGCATCCGTGTACTCGAAGCAAGCCCGCACCCGTTCCGACGTCGGCCGTGCCACCGTCATCGGCTTCATCAGCGTCTTGGCGCTGCTGGTCTCCGTGTCCACGCTGAGCTTCGGTGTACTCACCCAGGAGGAGCTCGCCGCGCTGCCGGATAACTCGATGGCCTCCGTGCTCACCGCCGCCGTGGGTGAATGGGGTGGTGCGCTCATCTCGCTTGGTCTGTGCCTTTCTGTGCTCGGCGCCTACGTGTCCTGGCAGATGCTGTGCGCGGAGCCAATCGTCATGATGGCTGTCGATGGTCTTCTCCCCCGCAAGATCGGTACCGTGAACATCGCCGGTGCGCCGTGGGTGGCGCAGCTGATTTCCACGCTGACGATTCAACTCTTCGTCATCGTCTTCTTCCTCAACGAGACTTCCTATAACGCCATGGTGCAGCTGGCCACCATCATGTACCTGCTGCCCTACATCTTCTCCTCGCTGTACTTGGTCCTCTTGGCCGTGCGCGGCAAGGGGCTGACTCACCCGCATGCCGGGGTGCGCTTCGATATTTCAGGCCCGGAGGTGAGCCGTCGCGAGAACCGCCGCCACCTCTTCATCGGCCTCGTCGCCTTTATCTACTCACTGTGGCTCATCTACGCCGCCGACCCGGTCTACGTGCTGCTTGGTGCGCTGGCCGTGGTCCCCAGCATGATTCCTTACGTGGCCACCCGCCTGTACAAGAAGGAGCGCGTGTTCAACACTTTTGAGTGGTTCGTGGTAGCGCTGGTGATTATCGGCGCAGTGGCCGCGGTCTGGGGCTTGGGCACCGGCCGCTTGGTGCTCTAGAAGACCTCAGGCGCCGAGCGATGCGATAACACCGCATAGGCGATGCAGCTCACTAGCCACAGCACATGACCAATGGCGCTGACGATGAGGAAGAGGCCACCAGTCATAGAGGCCGCTTCCTCGTTGCCAAACCACCACGTCGGAACGGTGGCTGGTCCGACGTCCCCAAAATCCGGCAGGTTGGCGTTTCCCACGATAAAGCCGATGAACACTAAGGCCATCGACACCCACGCCCACCCCAGCTTGCTTGTGTAATCACCGCGGATAAACAGCGGGAGCAAACCGAGCAGCACCCAGACACCAACCAGGATTATCCCGAACATCATCAACATGAAGGTGAGCCAGCCACCGTTCTCACCACTGAACTTGATGACCAGCGAGACGGGGATGCTGAGCAGCGAGGCAGCCATCCACACCGCCACTAAAACGATTCTGGGATTGGCCCGAGAACTCCCGGCGGCGGTGCTGGCGTCCATTATTTTTCTCCTACGCTAATGACATTCTTCTTAGTCTTAGCACCACTGACATCGACGCGCTCAAGTTCGAACATCGAAGCCAAGAAGTCCGCCACCCACTGCAAGAGTTCGACGTCACGCAGCTTCGGGTCGGTGACATTGCGGCCAGCCTTGGGGAAGTTGAGCTGGATGGCCTTGGCCGCTGCACGGTAATTGGAACCTGGGAAGAGACGCTTGAGGCGCACTTGTTTGGAATCCGCCAGCTCCACCGGGTGAACCTTGATGCGTGTGCCCTGCACCGTGATATCGCTGACCCCGGCCCGGCGGGCCTGGTGGCGCAGGCGCGCTACCGCGAGAAGGCGTTCCACAGGCTCCGGGACAGGCCCGTAACGGTCCTGCATTTCTTCCACCACGTGTGCCAGGTCCGCGTTGTCCTTGGACGTTGCAAGCTTGCGGTAAACCTCCAGGCGCAGCCGCTCGGAGTTGATATAGGACTCCGGAATATGTGCGTCCACCGGCAGGTCGATGCGGATTTCCTTTGGCCCTTCGTCCGTGACCACGGGGGTCTCACCGCGGGCAAGCGCTTTGAAGGTCTCTACGGCCTCGCCGACGAGGCGCACGTAGAGATCGAAGCCCACGCCGGCGATGTGGCCGGACTGCTCGGCGCCCAGCACGTTGCCGGCACCGCGCATCTCAAGGTCCTTCATGGCCACTGCCATACCGGCGCCCAGATCGTTGTTCTGGGCGATGGTGGCCAAGCGGTCATAGGAGGTCTCCGTCAGCGTGGCGCCCTTCGGGTAGAGGAAGTAGGCGTAGCCGCGCTCGCGGGAGCGGCCCACGCGCCCGCGCAACTGGTGCAGCTGGGATAGGCCCATGTGGTGGGCGTTTTCCACGATGAGGGTATTCGCATTAGCGATATCCAAGCCGGTTTCCACAATGGTGGTACACACCAGGACGTCGAATTCGCGATCCCAGAAGCCTTGGACGGTGCGCTCAAGCACGTCCTCGTTCATCTGGCCGTGTGCCACGACGATTCGGGCCTCCGGCACTAGGTCCCGCAGTTCGCGTGCTTTCTTTTCGATGTCAGCGACCTTGTTGTGGATGAAGAAGACTTGGCCGTCGCGAAGCAGCTCACGGCGGATGGCCGCGGCGACCTGCTTGTCTTCGTACGCACCCACATAGGTCAGGACCGGGTGACGGTCCTCCGGAGGGGTCAAAATCGTAGACATTTCACGGATGCCCGCCATGGACATCTCCAAGGTGCGCGGAATCGGGGTCGCGGACATGGTGAGCACGTCCACGCTGGCCTTGAGCGCCTTGATGTGTTCCTTGTGCTCCACGCCAAAGCGCTGTTCCTCATCCACCACAATGAGGCCTAGGTTCTTCCACTGCACGCCTGTTTGCAGCAGGCGGTGTGTGCCGATGACGATATCCACGGAACCATCCGCCAAACCGGCGAGAATCTCCTTGGACTCCTTGGCCGAAGTAAAGCGCGAGAGCACCTCGATATCCACTGGGAAGCCCTGCATGCGCTCGCGGAAGGTATCGGCGTGCTGTTGCGCCAGCAGGGTCGTGGGCACAAGGACCGCCACCTGCTTGCCATCTTGCACCGCCTTGAAGGCTGCGCGCACTGCCACCTCGGTCTTGCCATAGCCCACATCACCGACGACCACGCGGTCCATCGGCACCGTGGATTCCATGTCTTCCTTGACGGCATCGATGGCCAGCATTTGGTCTTCCGTCTCGATGAAGGGGAAGTTATCCTCCATCTCCGCCTGCCACGGGGTATCGGGCCCAAACTGGTGGCCCGGTGCTGCCTGGCGCTTGGCATAAAGCTCCACCAGCTCACCGGCGATCTCGCGCACCGCGGCGCGCGCCTTCTTCTTAGTGTTCTTCCAATCCGAGCCGCCCATCTTGGACAGCGTCGGTGCCTCACCGCCGGTGTATTTGCTTAGCAGGTCCAGCGAATCCATGGGTACCCACAGCTGGTCGGCAGGCTGCCCGCGCTTAGAGGCCGCATACTCCAGCACGATGTACTCGCGGCGGGAGGTCTCATCACCGGATTGGACGGTGCGCTCGGCCATCTTGAGGAATTTGCCGATGCCATGGGTCTCATGCACCACGTAGTCGCCCTGCTTCAAGGCGAGGGGATCCACGCGGTTGCGGCGCTTTGCTGGGCGACGCTTCGCCCCCGCAATATCGCCCACACGGTTACCCGTGAGATCCGTTTCCGTGATGACGACCAACGGCAACGCCTCAGCGTCCTTGAGCTTGCGCACCTTCGGGAACACCAGACCCGCATGGGACAAGGCCTGGTAGAGGGTGACCTCACCAGGACTCGGCTCCCACCCAGGAGTGGCCACCTTGGTGGGAATGCCCTTTTCCGCGAAGCGCTCCACCATGCGTTTGATCGCACCCTGCGCAGGGGCAATGAAGGCGGCACGTCCGCCGGCGGTGGTGTGCGCTAAAAGCTGCGCCATCATGGCATCAATCTCTGGGATATCACCACGCGGGGTCGGGCCAGGCTCAAAGTCCAACGGCAGGGTCTCCGATTCGGCGGCGGCGAACATCCCCGGCGGGGCAAAAGTCCACAGCGGGGACTCGATATTCCGGCACGTCGCCTCAAGGGACTCATAGGAGCGGTAGCTCGACGCCGAGGTGTCCAAGCCCTCAGCAGCCAGTGGACCATCCGCGCCCATCGCAGCGGCCTCCCAGCCAGCAGCCAAGAACTCCGCATCGGTGGATTCCAGGTCTGCAATGCGGGTGCGGATCTTTTCCGGTGCCACGAGCAACACATGGGTGCCTGCTGCAAGGAGCTCGGGGAGGGTGACGAAGGGCTCGGCGGCAAGCACCGCCAGCACAGCTTCCATACCTTCAGCCGGGATGTGCTCCCCAACCTTTGTCAACAGCTCTGCCAGCGCTGCGTTGCCACCAAATTTCTGCGCTAATTCGCGCGCGCGTGCGGCAACCTCATTAGTGATCGGCAGCTCGCGGGCGGGATAGATAGCAACCTCGCCGACCTCAATCTCCGGGATGGCGCGCTGGTCCGCCACGGAGAATTGGCGAATATCCGTAATCTCATCGCCCCAGAACTCCACACGCACCGGGTAATCCGAGGTGGTGGGGAAAACATCGAGAATTCCGCCGCGCGTGGCGTATTCACCGCGCTTGGCCACCATATCCACGTGCTTATAGGCGCGAAACTCCAGCTCCGACAGGATATCAGAAAGCTCGTGCTCATCTTCTTCCTTCAGGAAGATGGGTGCACGCCCCTCCACCTTGCTCAGGATGGGCTGGCAATACCCGCGGGCAGAGGTCACCACCACCTGGGCTTTGCCCGCCCCCACCAGGTCGAGCACACGCGCGCGCTTGCCGACGATATCCGGGGCCGGCGACAGCCTCTCATGTGGAAGCGTCTCCCAGGCTGGGAAGTAGGCGACCTTATCCCCCAGCATGGCCGTCAGCTCCGCGGTGAGGTCCTCCGCCTCACGCCCGGAGGCAGTCACCACCAGCACCGGCGCATGGTGTGCCAGCGTACCGATCGCCCACGGGCGCGCCTGGTCAATGCCAGTAATGTGCAATGAGGCTTCCCCCACTTGGGAGGCGAGGCCTTTAAGTTTCGGATCTGAGGCGGCTACCTTGAGCAGCCCGCCCAGCATCGGCGTTGCCACCTACTTAGCTCCCTTCAACTTCGGTGCTGCTTCCATGCCGGAAAGACCATTCCAGCACAAGTTAACGATGTGTGCTGCGACGGTCTCCCGCGAAGGCTCGCGCACGTCCAACCACCACTGCGCTGTGGTGGCCACCATGCCGACGAGCGCCTGGCCGTAGAGCACCGCCAGCTCGGGGTCGAGACCACGGTGTTCGAAGGCCTCACCGAGGATATGCGCAATCTGATTTACCGCCGTGTTCAACAACGTGGAAAAGCTACGCTCCTCTCCCGGCTTGGAGTCACGCACGAGGATCAAGAAACCATCGGTCTCCTCCTCCACGTAGGTCAGCAAGGCGACGACCCCCTGCTCGATGCGCTCGCGCCACGACCCCGTCTGCAGTGAATCCGTCACAACCTTCTCTAACGCGACAAGCTCGCGGTCGATGACGACAGCATAGAGGCCTTCCTTGCCTCCAAAGTGCTCATAGACCACCGGCTTGGACACACCAGCGCGTGCTGCAATGTCCTCAACGCTGGCGCCTTCGAAGCCACGTTCTGCGAAGGCCGCACGTCCTATGGAGATCAACTGCTCACGGCGCTCACGCCCGGTCATCCTTTGTCGAACCATGCCTTCTACTGTATCTCCCCCACTGGACATGGCCCGCACCAGCTAAAAGTAAGCCGCAAGCAACGGGAATGCGAGTCTTGGCCACCTGTTTAGGTCTGATACGCACCCGTCGGGTAACATGTCCCCCAGCGCTCATAATGTGAGCGCGTTTCCCCATGGTGTAATCGGCAACACTACGGTTTTTGGTACCGTCATTCTAGGTTCGAGTCCTGGTGGGGAAGCCGATTAGGATAGCCCGTCTACCTGTTTCTTTGCAGGTTGCGGGCTATTGCGCTGGCGATATCTCGGAACCTGTGGAAACCGCTCCGGGCATTTACAGACCAACAGGTAATCGCATTTGTAGCGCGCCGCACCAATAATATGCTCGCCCACTGGGCAGAAACCTTTGACGACGTGCTCGAACGTGAATATATCCCGTATCCTGCCCCATGTCCGGTGCCTCTGTTTCACTGCAGGATGAGGATGACAGCGCTGTCCGCGAGCTAGATCGCGAGCCGAACAAATTCGCTGCCGACTCGTCACTAAACAAGCAGGAAGTACGAGAAAACGAGGAGAGGATACCATTGACTGCCCCCGACCAAGTCGCTATGTACACCACCCAAGATGGTAAAGCACACGTAAGACTCCAACTAAAAGACAACGACGCCTGGCTCACCCAGAAGCAGATGGCCGATCTCTTCGACGTCACCACAGCTTCCGTCTCGCATCATATTCAGTCAATCACACGCTCAGGCGAATTAGGTGCAGAAGCTACTTTCAAACAACTTTTGAAAGTACCAGGTCAAACCAGGTCCGTTAATCACTACAACCTAAACATGATTCTCGCCGTTGGCTACCGCGTACGAAGTCCACGCGGCTCACAATTTAGAAAATGGGCCACAGAAGTTCTACGCGAATACCTCACCAAGGGTTTTGCTATCGACGCTCAAAAACTCAAAAACGAAGGTGCTGACACCCACTTCGACGAATTACTTGAAACCATTCGAGAGATTCGAGTCTCCGAACGCCAATTCTTCCGCAAAATCTGTGACGTCATAGCCGCAACCAGCGCTGACTACCAAGAAAAGAAATCATTTAAAGAAGTCCAACAATTCTTCGCAGGGATTCAAAACCGACTTCACTTCGCCACCCACGGCCGAACCGCAGCAGAGCTAATCTGGGAGCGCGCAGACCGCACCAAGCCATACGCTGGGCTCACGACGTGGGGCGGAGAATCGCCTCACAGGAGCGACATGGGCATTGCGAAAAACTTCCTTACCGAAGACGAAGCTAGGCGTATGCGCAGGCTCACCACAATGTATTTAGACTATGCAGAAGACCAAGCCGAGATGGGAAAGACCATGCTCTTGAAAGATTGGGTGGAAAAAACGGAATCCTGGCTCGTCTTCAATGAACGCGAAGTCCTCAAAGGATACGGGAAGAGGAAGCACAAGCAGGCAGTAAACAAAGCTGAGGAAGAATGGAATGCCTACCAGAGCCAACTCGATTATAAGGTCAACGAAATAGACATGAAAGCTCTAGAAGCCGAAATCAAGACCTTGAAACAGGATAAGGATTAAATTGATTAATCTTGATGTCCTGGTTTATGCAGCGCAGGTCCGAAACTGTACCCTCCTCACAAGCTACGCAACAAGGGGTGGATAACGACATCTAGCTATGCGCCCCCTAAGATACATGAGCATCACGCGGTGGCAGTCGCCCGAGAAGTGATCGAGAAGCAGGTTGAGCGCAGTAAAGATCTTGGTCCGAAAGCACTATCGCGGACCAAACAGCGTAGCGGGCAGCTGCGTGCCCCGGGCACCGTGCATGGTTCGACGGAGCGATGACGCGTATGTTGAAAAGCGAAGGAACACATCGAGAAAGCGCTGGACGAGGGCCTCTGGGGCCGCGTGGTACTGACCGTATTGAGCAAGTCATAGGTTCAAATCTCACGAGAACCTATTTGCGTTTTCTGTTCCCTCGCCTAAAGCCCCTAATTTCAGCTTTCCGCGCTATCGATGCCACCTGCGCCGCGGTGTAGTTCAAGGGAGCAATGCCGGCTCGCGGAAGCACCCATCCGCGCCAATACGCCATAACTGCTAGGCCAAAGCCCACGAAGGGCGAGATGACCATGCCGAGGGCAAACTGGTCGAAATACGCGAAGGATGCCATCACGATTCCTGTAAGCACCGCCGGCACGGCATAGAGCGGGCTGCCGCCAAAGACCGAGGGAATCTGGCCGGAAGCAACATCGCGCACCATTCCGCCACCCACTGCGGTCAAGACGCCCAAGAATACGCAGGCAATAAACGGCATTCCATGAGTCAGCGCCTTCACGCAGCCAGTTGTGCACCACACGCCCAAGATGACAGCATCCGCGTGCTCGAGGAAGATCTCCCAGGCCTTGCCCTTTAGGTCCGTCAAGAAAGCAATGAGCGCACCCACACACGCCAGTGTGAGATACAGCGGATCAGAGATAGCCGCTGCCGGGCCGCTAGCGATCAGCATGTCACGGATCATGCCGCCAGCCAGCGCCGAAAAGAGCGCCAGGAAGACGAAGCCAATAATGTCGAATTCCCTACGGCGTGCAATCGTTCCACCGATAATGCCATTGAGCACCACACCGATGAGGTCAAAGACCTGGTACAGGGAATGGATGAGGGGGTCGACGTCCTGAATCACAGATACTGACCCTAGCGTACTGCTCACATCATGATGGTGAATTTGATTCAGTTCACTATCCCCGTGCCGCCTCAGTGTGATTCAAAGGAACCCTACTGACGGTCGTCTTTACCAAATGTGCAGACCTGGAAGTACAGACCCCCAGGTGGGCGTCGTGAAGCACCAACACATTGCTTGGCGACGCACGGGGCGAGTCTGCACTTTGGCAAGTTTCAAGCTCCTCCGCATCGGCACCCCGCTGGCACAGCTCAGCGCTAGCCGGCCGTGCCTACGAGCGAATCGTGAAAGGTTAGGCCCTCGCCTCCGGCGTCGCATAGGGGCTGCGGGAGGAGTCCACCACCTGTCCCGCGTGGGCGGAGTGGGCGGTGGCGGTTTGGTCGAAGACTAAGGCGGCGGGTTTGACGCGCACGTCGGGTTTCTCGCCTTTATTGACCATGACGTACTGCCCCATCATTCCCTCGTCCTCATGCAGCAGCATGTGGCAGTGGTACATATACGGAATGGTCTTATCCGGGAAGTGGCCGAACTCCACCAGCAGGCGCGCGGTTACCTTCGGCGGAAGGTTCACAATGTCCTTCCACCCGGAGTTGAAGACATCCATTTTCTCATCGCCGTCCCAGTCAAGAACCTTGAAGCGGGCGTTGTGGATGTGGAAGTTGTGCGGCCAATCAGAGTTCTCATTGGTCACGGTCCAGATCTCCGGGGCATCGTGATCAATGACGGTATCCACGCGGGCCATGTCCATCTGCTCACCATTAATCATGAAGGTGTTGAGCACGAACTCACGCTCTTCAAGGCCCTGCGTGGACGGGGTCTTCGCCGCAGCGGGGTCAAGCGTTGCCGGCAGGGCGGGGGCTTCGGGCGCGGACTCTTCCGGCCCGGAAATGGTGAGCAGGTCGAAGGAATCTTGGAAGCCGAAGTCAGCCGCATCCTTGTCCTTGGGCACCCCGAAGTTATCCTTGCGCGGCACCGAGCGCAGCGTGACCTCTTTACCGGGCTCCAGGTCCACGATGATTTCGGCGCGCTCGCCGGGACCGAGGAAGAGGGAGTCGACTTCCACGGGGGCGTCGAGAAGCCCCGTGTCCGTGGCGATGACGTGGAAGGGGCCGTTTGTAAGCTCCAGTGTGTAGAAGCGCATCGAAGCGCCGTTGAGCAGGCGCAGGCGGACCCGGCGCGTGGTGGCGTCGAAGCGCGCATTGGTGATGCCGTTGACCAGAGGCGTGGTGCCCAGAAGGCCCAGGGTGTTATCGCTCTTTTCATCAATCTGGCCGTCATCGGTGAACTTGGCATCCATGATGACGACTGGGATGTCATCCACGCCATACTCCTGTGGAATGTCGAGGTTATCGGCCACATCGTCATCGATGAGGAACATGCCCGCCAACCCTCGGTAGGCGTGCGTGGCGGTGGCCATATGCGGGTGCGGGTGGTACCACAGGGTGGCCGCGGGCTGGATGATCTCCCACTCGGGTTTCCAGGTCTTGCCCACCTCAATCGGCGAGTGAGGGCCGCCATCCGAGTAGGCCGGCAGCTTCATGCCGTGCCAGTGCACCGTGGTCATCTCAATGAGGTCGTTGGTGATCTCCGCGCGGACCTTCTCACCGCGGCGGGCGCGCAGCGTGGGGCCTAAGAACGGACCGTTGAAGCCCCACGTCCGCGTGCGGTCGTTACCGGGGAGGATCTCCGAGTAGCCGTCTTGGGCGGTGAGCTTGAATACGCGTGTGCCGTCGACAACCTCTCCTTCCTCCACAGGCGGAATGGGCAGAGCGCGCGGCTCGCCGTCGTAGCCCAGCGGCTCCGGCTGATTCTTCGACCCCGAGGTGGAGCAGGCGCTCAATCCCATCACGGCGGCACCGGCGACAGTGAGCACGGAACCCTGGACGAAAATACGGCGGGACACTGTAGAGCGAGCGGAGATAGACATGCCTCCCAGGATAGAGATCAGGTGAACCTTAGGGCCCAGATAAGGCCGAGCCGGGCTTAAGATCACAGTCATGACTCAGAGCTCGTCACACTCCCAGGAATCCGCCAATGCCCGCCGCTTCGTCTGGTCGAACGGCCTGCAGGGCGTGGGCGATCAATTGCTCTCTGGAAAGACGGTCCTACCCTGGCTGTTCAGTGTGGCCGGGGTCCCAGGCTTCTTCACCGGCCTGCTGGTGCCCTTGCGCGAGTCCGGTTCCATGCTCCCCCAAGCCGCCTTGACTCCGTGGGTGCTCACCCACCCAGCTCGCAAACGCCTGTGGGTGCTGGGCTCGGTGGGCCAGGGTCTGTGCGCGGCGATCATCGCGGCGGCTGCCGTGCTTGTCGAAGGCCCCCTCCTCGGCCTCATCGTCTGCCTCGCCCTTGCGGCGCTTGCCGTACTCCGCGCGCTGTGTTCGCTGACCGGCAAGGACGTGCAAGGCCGCACCATCTCCAAGGGGCACCGCGGAGTGGTGACCGGTCGCGCTACACAGCTCGGCGGCGCAGTCACCCTTATTACTGGCGTCATCCTCGCTGTACTAGGTGAGCTCCCGCGCTGGGGTTTGGCGGCGTTGCTGGCCATCGGCGCAGCCACGTGGTTCCTGGCGGCAGCGGTCTTTCGCGGCATCGAGGAGCCGGTGCCAGAAAACTCCGGCCGGGAAGGTATGAACCGCAGCTGGTGGAAGGATACCTGGCAGCTATACACCCAGGATGCGCGCTTCCGCAGCTTCGTCAACGTTCGCGCCCTGCTGCTGGTGTCTGCCCTATCCTCCTCCTTCATCGTGGTGCTTTCACAGAGCATCGGCTCGCAGGCTTTGAGTGGGCTCGGTGGCTTCGTCTTGGCCTCGGGCTTGGCCAGCCTCGTGGGCGGCCGTGTATCCGGTGTGCTCTCTGATAAGTCGTCGCGCTTGGTCATGTCCTGGGCCGCAGGTGCCGCGGCGATCATCTTGCTGGCCATCGTGGCCTGTGCGGCGTGGGCACCGACAGCGGTAAGCATGTGGGCGCTTCCCCTCGGATTTTTCCTGGTCAACCTGGCGCACGCTGCCATTCGCGTGGCGCGCAAGACCTATGTGGTGGATATGGCGGGCGAGGATAAACGCACCCGCTACGTCGGAGCCGCGAACACCATGATGGGCGTCATCCTCCTCGTGATCGGCGGTATCTCCGCCGTGATCGCTTTGGCTGGCCCCTCGGCGGCCATTTTGTTCCTGGCCTGCATCGGGCTACTTGGAGCATGGCGTGCCCGCGCACTTCCGGAGGTATCACGCGGAAAATAGGACGTACGCGTTATGATGAAAAAAGTAAGTCCTGACATCCCCAATCACAGGAGAAGCACACACTCGTGGCTGAAGTAACTAACTGCGCCGCCATCGTCCTTGCAGCAGGCGCAGGTACCCGCATGAAATCCTCAACCCAGAAGACGTTGCATGAGATTGGCGGGAGGTCACTTCTCGGCCACGCCCTCCACGCAGCCGCTGGCCTGCACCCAGAGCACCTCGTGGTCGTCGTGGGCCACCAGCGCGACCAGGTCTCCCCTGCCGTCGATGCCATCTCCGAGGAGCTGGACTGCGCGGTCTCCCAGGCCATCCAGGAAGAGCAGAACGGTACCGGCCACGCCGTGCAGTGCGGCCTGAGTGCATTGCCTGATTTCGATGGCACCGTCATCGTGACTAACGGTGACGTTCCCCTGCTACGCCCGGAGACCCTGCGTCAGCTGCATGAGGCCCACACCGGCGAAGCTAACGCCGTGACCGTGCTGTCCATGACTCTGGAGGATCCCACCGGTTACGGCCGCGTGCTGCGCGCCGAGGATGGTTCTGTCACCGCCATCGTGGAGCAGAAGGATGCCTCCGAAGAGCAGCGCGCGGTGCGCGAGGTCAACTCCGGCGTCTTCGCATTCGATGGGGCCGTGCTTCGCGACGCCCTGACGAAGCTCAACTCCGATAACGCCCAGGGTGAGCTCTACATCACCGATGTGCTGGAGATCGCCCGCGAGGCCGGCCACCGCGTCGGCGCGCACGTTGCTGCTGATCCGGAGGAGCTCTCCGGTGTCAACGACCGCGTACAGTTGGCCGCGGCCGGCCGCCTTCTCAACCGCCGTGTGGTCGAGGAAGCCATGCGTGGCGGCGCCACCATCGTTGATCCCGATACCACTTGGATCGGCGTCAACGTGACCATTGGCCAGGACGTTGTCATTCACCCCAATACCCAGCTGTGGGGTGCGACGATCATCGCCGATGGCGCCGAGATTGGCCCCGACACCACCCTGACCAATATGCAGGTCGGAGCAGGTGCCAGCGTGGTGCGCACGCACGGCTTCGACTCCGTCATTGGCAGCAATGCGCAGATTGGCCCGTTCACCTACATCCGCCCCGGCGTCATCGTGGGTGAAGAAGGCAAGCTGGGCGGCTTCGTCGAGGCGAAGAAGGCCCAGATTGGCCGCGGTACCAAGGTTCCCCACCTGACCTATATCGGCGATGCAACCGTGGGTGACTACTCCAACATTGGCGCCTCCTCCGTCTTCGTCAACTACGACGGCGTCAACAAGCACCACACCACCATCGGCAGCCACGTGCGCACTGGCTCGGACACCATGTTCATTGCTCCCGTTACCGTCGGTGATGGCGCCTACTCCGGTGCGGGTACAGTAATTAAGGACGACGTTCCCCCGGGAGCGCTCGCGGTCTCCGGCGGCAAGCAGCGCAACATCGAAGGTTGGGTGCAAAAGAAGCGCCCGGGCACGCCGGCAGCGGAAGCAGCCGACAAGGCACAGGACGCCAAGGCTGACGACCAGACCACCAACTAACGACAAGTAAAGGGATATCTACTGATGACTGGCAAGGTTACCGGCAGCAGCAAGAACATGATGCTCTTCACCGGGCGCGCTCACCCGGCGTTGGCTGAGGCTGTGGCCAAGGAGCTCAAAACCGATCTGGTTCCGACCACCGCCCGCGATTTCGCCAACGGTGAGATCTTCATTCGCTTCGAGGAGTCCGTCCGTGGTGCAGACTGCTTCGTGATGCAGTCCCACACCCAGCCGCTCAACAAGTGGCTGGTAGAGCAGCTCATCATGATTGACGCGCTCAAGCGCGGCTCCGCCAAGCGCATCACCGCCATCCTGCCCTTCTACCCGTACGCACGCCAGGACAAGAAGCACCTGGGCCGCGAGCCTATCTCCGCCCGCCTAGTGGCAGACTTGCTGGCCGCTGCCGGTGCCGACCGCATCGTGTCCGTGGACCTGCACACCGACCAGATCCAGGGCTTCTTCGATGGCCCGGTTGATCACATGCACGCGATGCCGATCCTGACCGACTACATCAAGTCCAAGTACCCCATGGACAACCTGGCCGTGGTCTCCCCCGACGCCGGCCGCGTGAAGGTGGCGGAGAAGTGGGCACACGAGCTTGGGGACGCTCCACTCTCCTTCGTTCACAAGACCCGCTCTACCACCGAAGCCAACAAGACTGTGTCTAACCGCGTCGTCGGTGACGTGGAGGGCAAGGACTGCATCCTGCTCGATGACATGATTGATACCGGCGGCACCATCGCGGGCGCAGTCCGCGTGCTCAAGGAAGCCGGCGCCAAGTCCGTGGTTATTGCCTGTACCCACGGTGTCTTCTCCGACCCGGCTCGCGAGCGCCTGTCCGAGTGCGGCGCTGTCGAGGTCATCACCACCGATACCCTGCCGCAGTCCACCGAGGGCTGGGACAACCTTACGGTGCTGTCCATCGCCCCGCTGCTGGCTCGCACCATCCACGAGATTTTCGAGAACGGTTCTGTGACCACGCTGTTTGAGACTCACTAGATTTGGTTCTGCGACAACGCTGCTGCTAAAATCTTCTGCGTCTCGGCGAGGGAGAAATCCGTTATCGACGCGATAGCACAAGTTAAGCAGTGAATCTTGTATTTAAGCCTGCGATGACTCGTCCAAGACGTCCATCGGCAGGCTTTTGTCGTATCTACACGGTCCTTCAACAGCCCTTGCCGCACAACGATACTTTAAGGAGATTTACTTATGGCTTCTGAGCGCCCCGTAGTGAAGGCTGAAGTCCGTTCTGAGTTTGGCAAGGGCTTCGCTCGCCGTCTGCGCGCTGCCGGCAAGATCCCGGGCGTTGTCTACGGCCACGCCGTCGACGTTCTGCACTTCGCCGTTGACCGTCTGGAAATGACCGCAGTCGTCCGTAACCAAGGTGTTAACGCCGTGTTCGAGCTGGAGCTCGAGGGCGAGCAGCACCTGGTCATGGTCAAGCACATCGACCAGAACGTCCTGACCTTCAACATCGATCACATCGACCTGCTCTCCATTAAGCGTGGCGAGAAGGTTGAGGTTGAGGTTCCGCTCGCTATCGAGGGCGAGCCGGCTCCGGGCCTCATGTTCATCCAGGATGCCGACGTCCTCCTGGTCGAGTCCGACGTACTCAACATTCCGGAAGAGATCGCCGTGTCCATCGAGGGTCTCGAGGACGGCACCGTGGTCACCGCTGGCGACATCACCCTGCCGGAGGGCACCACCCTGGTGGCCGAGGAAGACACCGTCATCGTCTCCATCTCCGAGCCGGAGGTTGATGAGGACGTCGAGGCTGCCGCTGAGGCTGCCGAGGAAGGCGGCGCTGAGGCTGGCGCCGAGTCCACCGATGAGGGAGCTTCCGAGGAGAAGAAGGACGAGGAGTAAATCCTCCCCCCTCACCTATTTAGCGCACCGCGCCTGGCCCCTGCTTTCCTGGGGCGGGCGCGGTTCGCCGTTTTAGCCCTCGCGCTGTTTAGAATGGGCAGCGTGACTTCTTCTCCCTTTCTCGTCGTTGGTCTAGGAAACCCCGGACCGAAGTACGCCGGTACCCGCCACAACATTGGCTTTGACGTGGCTGATGAACTAGCCCACGAGCTGCTGACTTCCTTTTCCGTTCATAAGAAGACAAACACGGATGTCGCCGAAGCGCGGCGTGGGGACGCCAAGGTGATCGTCGCCAAGCCGCGCAGCTTTATGAACCTGTCCGGCGGCCCCATCAAGGCCCTTGCCCAGTACTTCAACGTTCCGCATGATCACATCATCGTTGTCCACGATGAGCTGGAGCTTGACTTCGCCGCCATCAAGCGACGCCTCGGCGGCGGGGACCACGGCCACAATGGCCTGCGCTCCACCACGAAGTCTTTGGGCACTAAGGACTATCAGCGACTTTCAGTGGGTATAGGCCGACCACCTGGCCGCATGGACCCAGCCGCGTTTGTTCTCAAGCCATGGAGCAAACAGGAAGCCCAAGAGATTCCCATCGTCTGTGCTGATGCGGTGGATGAGATTCTTCGCGCGTTAGACTAGCCGGCATGAAGCTCGCTACTCTCCGCACCAGTTTTGGCACCTGCGCTATCCGTATTGACGGCCCCAACGTGGGCACCGAACTGGATTATGAGGATGTCGGCGAATTGCTGGCCAGTCCAGACTGGCGTAAAGCCGCGCAGCTCTCCGGCGAGCCGGTGGTTTTTGACGACGCCGACCTCGCCCCCGTCATCCCGAACCCAGGAAAGATCATCTGTGTCGGCGTTAACTACGCCAAGCATGCCCGTGAGATGGGCCGCGAGCTGCCTACACAACCCACGCTTTTCATCAAGTTTCCAGAGGCTCTGACCGGCCCTTTCGATGACGTCTACGTCCCGGACTATGCCACGAAGAAGCTGGACTATGAAGGAGAGCTCGCCGTGGTCATTGGGCGCCGTGCGCACCGCGTTCCGGTAGCGGAGGCACTCGGGCATGTGGCGGGCTATGCCATCATGAATGACTACACTTTGCGCGATTATCAGCGCGCTACCACGCAGTTCCACGCCGGTAAATCCTTCTACCGCACCGCCGGCTTCGGACCGTGGTTGACCACGACTGATGAATGGGCCCCGGGCAAGGCCGCGCGGCTAGTCACGACCGTCGATGGTGAAGTCCGCCAGGACGATAACACCGATGACCTCATCTTCTCCGTGGCCGAGCTCATCGCCTTCTGTTCCTCCCTCTACCCTCTGAATCCGGGCGATGTTATTGCCACCGGCACCCCGGAAGGCGTGGGCTTCGCGCGCGGTGAGGAAGCACTGCTTGGCGACGGCTCCCGCACCCGCATCAGCATCGAAGGGCTCGGCGCGATTGAGAACACCACGCGCTTCGGCGAACCTCCCGCTGCCGGGGGCTGCGGCGAAGGCTGTATCTGTCACGGCCGTTAACATTCAGCCGTATCCAGGATCTTCAGCGAAAACTGACAGGTTTCGTTAGGGTGGGGCACCACACGTGCCCGACTGACCAAGGAGGATGAGCCTCAATGACTCTTTGCTCCCGCTTCACCGCCGCCGGCCTCGCACTATGCGCCAGCACCGCGCTGGTTGCGTGCTCTTCAGATAAAGAGGCCGATCCCGCCCCGACGCCGACTCCCGCGTCTGTGGAAACCGTGACGGAAACAGCCGTTGCAACTGGCGCGGACCAGGGCGATGTTGATGACGACGATGACCGCGATGACGACGCCCAGCTGCCTGCAGACACGGCTGCTGCCGGGGACGCCGGAAAAGCAGAGAATTCCGGGAAACTCACCGGCGATGAAGCATTCGAGAAAGCTTTATCCCACGCCGGCGTTGATGCCCAGACCGTCACAGAAAAAGAGGTCGACTACGACGATGGTGACGACGGCAAGGGCCCGCACTGGGAGATCGAGTTCAAGGCGAATGGCCAGGAACACGAACTCGACGTCGACGCCGCCAGCGGCGCGGTGACGCAACACGAGGTTGACTAAATACCTCCCAATTCGCCCCACTTGCTTAACCCCCGCGGTTAGGGATTCTCCCAGCTAAGCGGTAAATTTAGAGGTATGAGTTCACAGTCTAAGAAGTCTGCCACCAAGCCGCCGAAGCTAGACAAGCAAGCCTATGAGGACGAGCTCAAGCGCCTCCAAGCAGAGCTCGTCGAGATGCAGCAGTGGGTCGTTGAGACCGGCGCCCGCGTGGTCATCATCATGGAAGGCCGCGACGCCGCCGGCAAGGGTTCCGCCATCAAACGCATTACGCAATACCTGAACCCGCGTACCTGCCGCATCGAGGCGCTGCCGAAGCCCACCGACCGTGAGGCGGGCCAGTGGTATTTCCAGCGCTACATTGAGAAGCTGCCCACCGCCGGCGAGATCGTCATCTTCGACCGTTCCTGGTACAACCGCGCCGGCGTGGAGCGTGTCATGGGCTTCTGTTCCCAGCAAGAATACGTGCGCTTCCTTCACCAGGCTCCGCTGCTGGAGCACATGCTCATCGAGGATGGCGTCATCCTTCTTAAGTACTGGTTCTCCGTTTCTGATGAGGAGCAGCTCGCACGCTTTAAGTCCCGCCGCAACGATCCGCTGCGCCGCTGGAAGCTCTCCCCCATGGACTTGCAGTCCATTACCCGTTGGGAAGACTACTCGCGTGCCAAGGATGAAATGTTCGTCCACACCGATACCCCGTCCTCCCCGTGGTACACCGTGGAATCCGAGGACAAGAAGCGCTCGCGCATCAACGTGATCAACCACATCCTCAAGATGGTTCCGTACCAGCACGTAGAGCAGGATGTTCCTGAGATCCCAGATCGCCCCGAGCTCGAGGCCGAATACGTACGCCCGCCGCGCAATGAATTTGCCTACGTACCAGATGTCGCAGCCGATTTGGAGCGCGACAAGGTCAACGGCAACGGCTCCGGCAAGAAGCAGGGAAAGAAAAAGAAGGGCAAGAAGGACAAGAAAAAGAAGTAGTACTTTCGGCATGTACTACCATGGCCGTCTATGAGCTCTTCCCGCACCGCGCGTACCTTCCTGTCCTCGGTGCATTTGGGGGACGCGCTACTCGCAGGAGTCGCGGGGCTCGTAGCGGCCTTTTATTGTGCCTTGGCGTTTTCCTCTTCCGGAACGGTGGAAGTACTCGAGGCTCTCTTGTCGCTGCTGTTCATACCGTTCTTCCTCGTGTGGCGCTCGAGGCCAATCGTGAGCGCAACAGGATTCCTAGTTCTGCTCCTGGCCTGGGCTGTCATATGGATGAACCAGCTCCCCACCAATAGCGGCCTCACCCCGTGGGCGCTGACCGCCCCCATGGCCGTGTACACCACCTCGCGGTACATCACCCAGAGGCTGGTTCCGCGGGTGGTCCTCCTCATCACCGCACTCGGTACCTTTATCTCCCCCTTCATGTGGCGCATCGACACTGAGACTTACCTTCTGCGCTATGAGGTAGACACACCCTTCCTTGCCATGGTGGTGGCCCATTGGGCAGTGCTGGGCAGCACGTATTTCATCGCTGCCCGGTATTTTGACCGTGATCGCCAACGGGAGATACTAGCCCGCGAGCGCTTCCACCAGGCACAAGAAGAAGAACGCCTCCTCATTGCACGGGAACTGCACGATGTCCTTGCCCATTCCCTCACCCTGATTAAGGTTCAGGCTAATGCAGGCATCGTTGCAGCGAATACGGACTCCGGCGCGGCTGAAGAAGCACTTCTTTCGATCCGCGATAATGCGGATACCGCCTTGGGCGAGGTTCGCGGAATCGTCGCTGCCTTGCGCTCACCCGGCCCCACGGCTCTAGAGCCTGCTCAACAACTTGAGCACATCGAAGGAATCCTCGAAGGCTTCCGCGCTGCCGGGCTGAAAGTCGACGCAAACCTCCCAGCTGAATACGCCGTGCCGTCGTTGGTGCAGATGGCATTGGTGCGCATTACCACGGAGGGCTTGACGAATGCTCTGCGCCATCAGGGCGTCGGCACGCATGTCGTGGTTGAGCTTGTACTTGATGACGCCGCCGCGCTCACCCTCATCTCCACCAATCCTCATCCCACGCCAAGCAACGTCGCGGGCAGCGGCGTGGGCTTAGTCGGAGTGGCGGAACGAGCTCGTTCGCTTGGCGGTCGCCTCGACTATTCCGGCGATGCTCATTCCTTTTCCTTGCACGCACAGATACCGATGAAGGAGACAATGGATGCAACCCAGCAGCTCTAGAATCCGCGTCTTGTTGGCCGATGATCAAGCAATGCTGCTCTCAGCACTGTCTACCATCCTCACTGCGCAAGAAGACATCGAGGTCGTGGCCACCGCGGCCACGGGGGCGGATGCCGTGGCAGCAGCAATAAGCCACCACATTGATGTGGCTATCCTCGACATTCGCATGCCTGGCATGGACGGCATTGCAGCGGCGCAAGCCATACTCGAGCGCAAGCCCGAGTGCCGCATCATCATGCTCACCACATTCAATGATGAAGAGCTCGTGGCGCGGTCCATCTCCGCTGGCGCCCACGGCTTCCTGCTGAAGGATGCCGACCCAGAGGTTCTTGTGACCGCCGTTCGCAACGTGGCGCAAGGAGAATCGGTGCTGGCCGCCGAGGTAACCGGCCCAGTGCTGGAGGCTTATCGCTCGGCGCTGACGCGCGAAAACCTCAGCGCCCAGGAACGCCAAGGACTCAGTCTTGTAACGCGCCGCGAGATGGAAGTGCTTTCGCTCATCGCGCGTGGTGCTACAAATGCGGAGATAGCCGCCGACATGGTCATCACAGAAACCACGGTGAAAACTCACGTCTCCGCGCTCATGTCTAAACTCGCCGCACGTGACCGAGTGGCCCTCGTTCTCTTAGCGCAGCGTGCTGGGGTTGCCTAAGCTCCTACCACGGTAGGAGGTCTGCTCGCTGAAGACCATCATGCAGGCGGATTCCTTTATGATGAGCCCCGGCGATACTGCATTTTATGAATTGCGATATCTCTTTTGAGCACATCTCGAAGTCTTTTGGTCGGCAACGAGTCCTCGATGATGTTTCCTTCCACATCTCCCCTGGCCGCGTGCATGCGCTCCTCGGGCGCAACGGGGCAGGAAAATCAACAATCTTCTCCATCCTCTTAGGCCTCCTGCCTCCTGACTCGGGCTCCATCAGCGTGGCGGGCCAACCTTGGAACCGCAATGTGCTTCGCCGCATTGGTGCCTCAGTGAACGGGCCAGCCTTTTATGGTCATCTGTCTGCCGCGGCGAATCTTCGCGTTCACGCTCGACTTCTGGGGCTTCCCGACTCTGAGATTGACCGGGTTCTCTCCATCGCTGGGCTCAGCGGCGTTGGCTCCAAGAAGGCGAAATCCTTTTCCACTGGTATGAAGGCCCGCCTAGCGTTAGCGCAAGCTCTCCTCGGCGATCCAGAGGTTCTTGTTCTTGATGAGCCCCAGAATGGCCTCGATCCCCAAGGAATCATGGAATTGCGAGAGCTACTACAACAACTAGCCGCGGCTGGGCACACCGTTATCGTCAGCTCCCACCAGCTTGGAGAGGTCCTGCACCTTGCCCATGACATCACCGTCTTGGCCGAGGGTACGATTCGCTATTCCGGTTCCCTGCACGAGCTAGCTCCACGTGGTCAGTTGGAGGAAGAATTCTTCCGACTTACCTCACCGAGCCACCCCTCCCAAGCGCCTACCAACCGGGAAGGAGAGTCACGTGCCTAAGCACACTACTGCCCCTCGCCCGAGTTACCTTTCAGCAGAACTACTGCGCAGCCGTGGAAGCGCCTTACAGTGGTTGCCTTTGCTGGCGCTACCGCTGGTCATCATGACAATCATTTTCTCCTCAATGGCCTCAGCACGCACTGATGCCACGGGCGTCTTGGCTTGGCAATCCTTGTTTGTTACCGGCATGTATTCCCCTCTTACTGGGCTGTTCGCTGCCATTCCAGAACGCCGCGAGACCATCACTCGCAGCGGCGGAACGCAATGGAGAAACCTCAACCCGCGTCTCGAGAATGCTGCTCGCTTTATCGTTGTCATTGTCAGCCTTGCGGTCTTCCATATTCTGAACTTTGGTGTTTCTTGGTTCGTTGTCGCTGCCCAGGGGCGGGAGAATCATGAACTTATCCTCGTAGCTGGGCTCTACTCCTTCCTTGGCGCGCTTGGCATTGCCGGGCTTTCCGCTGCCTGTGCCCGCCGACTGGGCTTCGGCTTAACGCTGGTAGCCGCGGCCCTATGGCAAATAATCAGCATCCTTCCGTGCACTGTCGAATCAGGCAGGTGGTGGGCCTTTCCCCCAGCATGGCCGCAACGATTGCTTCTGCGCGCATTGCGTATTCACCAGAACTCGGTGCCTCTTGAACCACAAGACCCACTTCTCACCAGCAGTCCACTACCGGCTTTCATATTGTGCGTCATCCTCGCCGTTCTCGGAGCATTAGCCGCAGTCTACACGCCGCGACGATACCGGCCAATGTTCTCGCTGCGACACCGTTTCGCGCGTTCCACAACGGCCCAGACTGATGCCGACGTTGCTAATACCACCATGGAAGAAGCCCAAGTATGGCAGCCAACGAGACACCCCCGTGCGGCGGCACAGTCCTCGCTGTGGTCCACGTTGCTAGGACTCCACCGTGCAGCTTTTAGCCCAGCGGTGTTCTCTTGCTTGATGCTCAGCATTCTGGCGCTAGGCTTTGTCGCCCTGCAATATCCCGCTAACTACGTCGAAGGTTTCTTTCACTACTTTCTGCTTCCGGTCGGCGCAGGTATCTTGCCGGTCCTCGTTTGGCCCCGTGTAGCTGATTCATGGCCGTTGGTCCATATGGAAACACGGTTCGGCACATCCGGGATTCTCCTCTGGTTCCTGTGTGTCATCCTGGCGGTATGCGCTGCCGCATACCTGGCCAGTGCGCTCGCAGGTGGCGATGTCGCGGCCCAGCTTCCGGCATTTCCCCTTACGGTTGGGGTGGGCTTTGCCATCGCGGCAGTATCACTCATCCTGGTGGTTCGCCTCGGCATTGTAAGCGCTATCGCCCTCAGCATCGTGGGGACTATCGTCTCCGTCACCTTAGGCGGCGACGTCTTGGCAGATACCGGTCTGTGGATACTCGCCTTCCCTGCTTGGCCCTTAGTTGCGTACTCGTCTCTGCGCTACGCCATCGCCATGACGCTGACTGTGGTGCTCTGTGCGGCTGCCGCGTTGCTCGCACGGCGTCTGCTCCACACGCGTGCGCTGTCTCCCCGCTAAAACTGACGAATCTGACAAAAGCAGTCTAGATTTTTCGATCTTGGCCCGTACTTTTGGCAGATCGGGCAGTTGCGCGTTTGAAGCATCCTGGCAAAGCTAGGTCGCAGACCGAGCAGGAGCCTAAAACAGCGAAACACCGCCCACGCCATGCAGCGAGGGCGGTGTTCTTGTTCTAGCTCTTAGAGTTCAGAAACATCGACGCGCTTCGGGTAGACCACCGGGCGAGCGCCGGCGATTTCCTCGACGATGCGGATGACCTGGTTGGAGTAACCGAACTCGTTGTCGTACCACACGTAAAGCACGAGGTGCTTGCCGGAGGAGATGGTGGCGAGACCATCGACCACACCGGCGTGGGTGGAACCAACGAAGTCAGAGGACACAACTTCCGGAGAAGCGATGTAGGAGATCTGCTGGCGCAAGTCAGAGTGCAGGGACACGTTGCGCAGGAAGTCATTGACCTCGTCGCGGTCAGCTTCCTTCTCCAGCTCGAGGTTGAGCACAGCCATGGACACGTCCGGGGTGGGAACGCGGATAGCGTTACCGGTGAGCTTGCCCTCAAATTCCGGCAGAGCCTTGGACACGGCCTTGGCTGCACCGGTTTCTGTGAGCACCATGTTCAGGCCAGCTGCGCGACCGCGGCGGTCACCCTTGTGGAAGTTATCGATGAGGTTCTGGTCGTTGGTGAAGGAGTGTGCGGTCTCCACATGGCCATGAACCACGCCGTAGCGGTCGTTGATGACCTTGAGCACTGGGGTGATGCCGTTGGTGGTGCAGGATGCGGCGGAGAGGATCTGGTCGGAGTCCTCGATGTCGCCGTGGTTGATGCCGTAGACAATGTTCTTCAGATCGCCCTTGCCCGGAGCGGTGAGCAGCACGCGAGCCACACCCTTGGACTGCAGGTGCTGGGACAGTCCCTCACGGTCGCGCCACACACCGGTGTTGTCGACGACGATGGCGTTGTCGATGCCGTACTTGGTGTAGTCAATGTCCGCCGGGTCATTGGCATAAATCATCTGAATCTTGGTGCCGTTGGCCCAGATGACCTCGTTCTCCTCGTCAACAGCGATGGTGCCGTTGAAGGCACCGTGGACGGAGTCACGGCGCAGGAGGGAGGCGCGCTTGAAGATGTCAATGTCGCCCTTCTTGCGCACGACGATAGCGCGCAGGCGCACGCCGCCGTAGGCAGCCTCGCGGGCGATGAGGATGCGAGCCAGCAGGCGGCCGATGCGACCGAAGCCGTAGAGAACGACGTCGGTGGATTCCTTATCCACACCGGCACCGACGAGATCGACGAGGGTCTCCTCGAGGTAGTTGCGCAGGTTATCGGAGCCGGATTCCTCGAAGCCAGTGGCCAGGCGGCCCAGGTCAATGGAAGCGGTGCCCAGGTTCATCGAGCACAGTTCCTTGAGAATAGGCAGGGTCTCTGCGGTGGAAAGCTCGCGCTCAGCGATGCGGCGGGCGTAGCGGTGCGCCTTGATGATGTCGATGTCGGTCACGCCGATGAGCAGACGGCCGTAGATAGAGGTGACAACGTTATTGTTGCGGTGCAGCTGGTGGATGAGCGGGATCATCTCTTGGGCCAGCTCCAGGCGCTCGTTCCAATCCTCGTGCCCAATGTGCGCGTTCGAAGTCACGTGCTTTGTATCCTTTACTCGTCAAAAAGGGTGTAAAACTCTGTCCATCCGTAAATATTAACCCTTATTCATGCCCGTTTGGGTGTAGTTGAGCGAGGATCTCCGCCACACTACCCCCGCGAAGTTTCATTACATCGACGCCGACGAGGCAATAGTCCACGTCTGCGTCGAGCTGGGCACGGCGAGGTTTCAGTAGCGCGTTGAGATAGGGGTAGACCAAAGGCAGGTTCGGGTGTGCCCGTGTGTAGGCGGTCTCCAGCCCGCGGGCATAGCGTCCGGAGAACGCGCGGGTGGAGACGGTCTTCCCGCCACGGCAGATGAGGTTACGGTTGTGCTCACTCGTCCCGGCCTCCTCGGAGAGCAGGAAGGCGGAACCACAGCTGACTGCTTTTACCCCCGGCCAGGCCAGGGCCGTGGCAACATCCTCTGCGGTGCGCAGACCACCCGCGGCAATGAGTGGAAGGTCCGTGACCTGGTGGACCGCCGCAACAAGTTCTTCTAGTGGGCGCTGATCCGGTTCCGCACCCGGGTCCCACACGCCGCGATGCCCGCCCGCTTCAGGCCCCTGCACGCATAAGACGTCGACGCCCCGCTCGGTGGCAGCCCGCGCTTCCTCGGGAGTGGTGACCGTGGTCCAGGCCTCTGCCCCAGCGGCATGGATGCGTGCGATCTCTTCCTCGCTAAAGACGCCGAACATCGACCACAGCACCGCTGCCCCGCCCTCCAGCGCGGCCTCGAGCTTGTCCTGCCAGCCGAAGTTTAAGGAGACGTCGCCAAGCACGGCGTTCTCTTCGGCGGCAAGGGACTGCGCAGCCGCGAGCTCCGATTCTGTCAGCTCCCTCTGCGGATAAAAGAGGTTGACGCCGAAGCGCGTGCCGGCGCACGCAGCGATGGCCTCCCGCGCGGCGTCTACCGAAGAGCTCCCCAGGCCCAGTGCCCCAAAGGAACCAGCCACCGCAGCGGCGGTAACCAGTTCAGGTGTGGTGGGCCCGCCCGCCATCGGGGCAGGTAGGACGGGGCAAGTGATAGTCTCAAGAAGTTGACTCATGGTTACCCAGCCTAAAGAAAGCCATCAAGGGAGTAGTTGTGTCTGCCATCCGTGACTTTTTCACCCGCCTCTTTGGCCGCGCCGGCGAAGCACCGAATAAGAAAACACAGAAGGCCGCCACCTCCGGATTAAACCCAGCGGATTTAAGCGCCGAGTGGCTCATCGTCGGCTTAGGCAATCCCGGCGCGAAATATGCCGCAACCCGCCACAACGTGGGGTACATGGCGGTGGATGATCTCCTCGCCGAATCTGGTGACATGCTTGAGCCTGTCACAGGGCACCAACTCAGCGCTGCACAGCTTGAGCTCGGTGGCACGAAGGTCGTGGCGCTACGCTCACACACGTATATGAATCTCTCTGGCGATCCGATCGCCCCGCTGGCCACGCAGCTGGGGGTTGCGGCCGAGAACATCATCGTCATCCACGATGAGCTCGACCTGCCCGTCGGCAAGGTGCGCATTAAAAAGGGCGGTAACGAGAACGGCCACAACGGTCTGAAGTCGCTGAGCGAGCGCCTGGGCACGCGCGATTACCTGCGCGTGCGCATCGGTATCGGACGCCCGCCGAAGGGTGGTTCCATCCCGGACTGGGTGCTCGCGCCTGTCGATGCCAGCGCTGAGCTCGATTCCACCATCGCCACTGCCGCTGAGGCTGCACGCCTCATCGTGACTGAGGGCCTCACCAAGGCCCAGCAGGAAATCCACTCCCGGGCGAAATAAACCCCGGCGCGACCACGCTCAACGTCCTACACTGTCCAAGTATGAGCCGCACGAGCCACAGCCTGCCATCGCATAACGACCCTCGAACTATCGTCATCACCGGCGCCTCGGACGGCGTGGGCGCGGCCGCTGCCCGTATCCTTCACCATCGCCGCCCGCAGGATTCGCTGGTTCTGGTAGGCCGCAATCCGGAGAAGACGCAGGCTGTGGCCGAGGAGATCGGCGCTGACTTTCATGTGGCCGATTATGAGTCTTTGGGCCAGGTGCGCCGGCTCGCCGAGGAGCTGAGCCAATACCCGCAGATCGATGCCTTGGGCAATAACGCCGGCGGCATGTTCGACGGCCCTTTTGCCACCGCCGATGGCTTCGAGCGCACGTGGCAGATCAACGTCGTGGCCCCGTTTCTGCTGACCTCCTTGCTGCGCGATACGCTGCGTGCCAGCAACGCCACCGTGGTGCAGACCGCCTCGTTGGCCAACATGCTGTATTCCTCTTTCGACCCCGGTGACCCGAATACCTTTGAAAAGTTCAGCGCCGAGCGCGCCTATGGCAACGCCAAGTTAGGCGATATTCTGTTGACCCGTTACCTCGACTCCCACGGGCTTACCTCCGTGGCCTTCCACCCGGGCATTTTGAATACTGGCTTCGGGCATAACTCAACGAGCAGGACGAGCAAGCTGTATTCGACCACTGCGGCGAAATACGTCTTGGGCAAGGCGGACAAGGGTGGGGAGAACTTGGCCTACTTCCTCAGCGGCACACCAGGCATCCATTTCAACTCCGGCGAGTACTACAACCAGAAGCGCAAGCCAGGCCTGCAGCGGCCGATTGCGAAGAAGCTCTCCGTGGCCCGGCGCATCTTTGATGATCTGGGCCGCCAGCTCAATGTGGAGTGGTAGCAGCCAGCGGCTAAACTAGCCCGCATGAGTATTGCCTCCGAAGCTTCCCGCCGCCGCACATTCGCCGTCATCGCCCACCCGGATGCTGGTAAGTCCACGCTAACGGAGGCGCTGGCGCTGCACGCGCACGTCATCAACGAGGCCGGCGCGGTGCACGGCAAGGGCAACCGCAAGTCCACGGTCTCTGACTGGATGGAGATGGAGAAGGAACGCGGTATTTCCGTGGCCTCCTCCGCGCTGCAGTTCGAGTACGCGCCCGAGGGTCATGAGGGCGAGCCCTACATGATCAACCTGGTGGATACCCCGGGCCACGCGGACTTCTCGGAGGATACCTACCGCGTGCTCACGGCGGTGGATGCTGCTGTCATGCTTATCGACGCCGCCAAGGGCCTCGAGCCCCAGACCCTCAAGCTCTTCCGCGTGTGTAAGGCCCGCGGCCTGCCGATCATCACGGTGATCAACAAGTGGGACCGCGTGGGACGGGAACCGCTGGAGCTTGTCGACGAAATCCTCAACGAAATCCAGCTGCAGCCCACCCCGCTGTACTGGCCGGTGGGTATCGCCGGCGACTTCCGCGGTCTAGCCCACATTAATGATGATGGTGAGGCTGACGAGTACGTGCACTTCCTGCGCACCGCTGGTGGTTCCACCATCGCCCCGGAGGAGCACTACGAGCCTGCGGAAGCCGCCGCGAAGGAAGAGGATGCTTGGGAGACCGCTGTGGAGGAAGCGGAGCTACTGGCCGCGGACGGCGCCCTGCATGACCAGGAGCTCTTTGAGCAGTGTGTGACCTCCCCGCTCATCTTCGCTTCCGCGATGCTGAACTTTGGCGTGCACCAGATTCTGGATACGCTGTGCGCGATTGCCCCGGCTCCGCGCTCTCGCGATTCGGATCCGCAGGCCATCGAGGCCGCTACCTCCGCCATCGATGAGGTCCGTGAGGTCACCGATGAGTTCTCGGGCGTCATCTTCAAGGTGCAGGCAGGCATGGACCGCAAGCACCGCGATAACTTGGCCTTCATGCGCGTGGTTTCCGGTGAATTTGAGCGCGGTATGCAGGTCAACCATGCCCAATCCGGCCGCAGCTTCTCCACCAAGTATGCGCTGACGGTCTTTGGCCGCACGCGTGACACCGTGGATACGGCCTACCCGGGTGACATCGTGGGCTTGGTCAACGCCGGTTCCTTGGCACCAGGTGACACGATTTACACCGGCAAGAAGGTGCAGTTCAAGCCCATGCCGCAGTTCGCTCCAGAGGCTTTCCAGATTTTGCGTGCAAAATCCTTGGGCGATTACAAGGCCTTCCGCAAGGGCCTGGACCAGCTGGCGGCAGAAGGCGTGGTCCAGATTCTGCGCAACGATACGCGCGGCGATGCCGCCCCAGTCATGGCCGCGGTGGGCCCCATGCAGTTCGAGGTCATGCAGGCCCGCATGGAGATCGAATACAACGTGGAGACCATCACCGAGCCCATCCCCTACTCGGTGGCGCGCCGCACCGATGCCGAGTCCGCGCCCGAGCTGGGCCGTCAGCGCGGCGTGGAGATCTTCACCCGCAGCGACGGCGAGCTCATCGCACTCTTTGGTGATAAGTGGAAGCTGGCCTTCATTGAGAAGGAGCACCCAGAGCTCACCATCGAAACACTCGTGGCGGATTAACTTTCACGCCCTTGTTGGGTGACCCACCCGACGGTACGATTGGATAGAAATTCGTACACCAATAGGTAGGTCACCATGAGCTCTCCACTCACCGGACTATCCGTCCTCTTCCTCGGCGGCATCGGCCCCGGCCCCTTTGCCGCGATGATGCTTGCGGATATGGGCGCTAGCGTTACCCGCGTGGTCCGCCCAGGAAATCCTCCCGCTGTGGTCCCGCACAGCATCCTCTACCGCGGGCAAGAAGTTCTAGAGGCAGACCTCAAGGATCCAGCAGACGTCGACAAGCTGCGTGAGCGCCTAGCCACGACCGATATCCTCATCGAAGGTTTCCGCCCCGGTGTCACTGAGCGCCTTGGTCTAGGCCCAGAGGAGGTGCAGGCGATCAACCCGGCGCTGGTCTACGGGCGTATCACCGGCTGGGGCCAATCCGGCCCGCTCGCCCACACTGCCGGCCACGACATCAACTACATCGCGGTCTCCGGTGCGCTGCACCCCATCGCAGCAAGCGACGGTACTCCTGTTCCACCGGTCAACTTCCTCGGAGACTTCGGCGGCGGCGCGATGTACCTGGTAACAGGCCTTCTGGCGGGCGTGCTGCAGGCAAAGAATACCGGCCGGGGCTGCGTGGTGGATGCCGCTATTGTCGATGGTGCCGCCAACCTCACCGCCATGCTGCATGCCTTCCGCGCCGAAGACCAGTGGCAGGAACGCGGGACAAACCTTCTAGACGGAGGCGCTCCGTTTTATAGCGTGTACCGCACGGCTGATGATCAGTGGATGGCCGCCGGTGCCATTGAGCCGCAGTTTTATGCGCTCATGGTGAAAGGACTCGGCCTTGAAGAGGAACTAGGCCGCTACGAGCAGAACGACCGCGACGCGTGGCCAGCCATGAAGGAGATCATCGCGCGGCGTTTTGCGAAAAAGACCCAAGCGGAATGGATCGAAATCTTCCGCGGCAGCGATGCCTGTGTCACCGAGGTTGTCTCCCCCGAACACGTTCTGGAACACCCGCACCTTGCCGCGCGCGACACTTATGTGGACGCCGAGGGCTACACGGAGCCGGCCGCGGCGCCACGCTTTCTCTAGCTCAGTTTTCTAACTAAGGCCCGGGATGAGCGCGTTGATGCCGAGCATCAACGCCAGCGTTGCCAGCGGGATAACGATGGTCACCACGGCAACATCCTTATAGGACAGACGGTGCGTCATACCGCACACAATCAACATGGTGAGTACCGCACCATTGTGCGGCATGGAATCGAAGGACACCGAGGCCATCGCAGTCACGCGGTGCATCAGCTCGAGGCTAATGCCCTGTTCCGTCGCTAGCTGGGCGAGTTGATCACCCAGGGTCTGCATCGTGATGGATAGACCACCCGAGGAGGAGCCGGTAATACCGGAAATGACGGCGGTAGACACCGTGGAGACCACCAAGGCATTATCGGAGATCCCCATCATGTTGCTTTTAACCACGCTAAAGACCGCCAGGGCGGCAATCACTGCGCCATAGCCCACCTCCGAGGCCGTGGTCAGGCACGGCAGAATAGCGTTCTTGGCGCCATCGGAGAATTCCTTGACGGACTCTGCAGCCCGCTTGGGGAACATCGCCACGATGACGAAGACCGCGCAAGCTAAAGCGACCGTCGGCGACCAAATACCCAACAACGAATCGAGATCGGTCTCGCCGTATTTCTCTTCGCCAAGATAAGATGTATCCAGAACCTTGGACACGCCGTAGACCATGGCGAAGTTCACCGCGATGACAACGGCGATGGGAACTAGGCCCAACAATCCCTGCACGTGGACGGAGGGTTCAGTTTCTGCCCGAGCATGAGTAGAAACGCGGCCACCGGAGTTGGTGTCGAAGGATTCTCCACCGATTTCTACGCTGGCTTCTTCCCCGCTGTCGCCGATTCCCTCGGGTGTTTCGATGACCTTGCCGTCAGCATCGAGCGGCTCAAATGTTTCCCCACCCGCGCGCAGGGTGCGCACGCGGTACTCCAGCCACGCGGTTCCCACCGCCAGCATGATCGCAGAAGAGATGAGACCGAAGAGGGGTGCCGCGTAGACGTTGGTACCGAAGTAACTGGTGGGGATTGCGTTATGGATCTGCGGCGAACCGGGAAGCCCGGCCAGCGCGAAGGTGATGGTTCCCAGCGCAATCGCTCCGGGCATGAGCCGTTTGGGGATCCCAGATTCCTTAAACAGGGCGGTCGCGATGGGCACGATGGTAAAAGCCACAACCCACGCAGATACACCGCCATAGGTGAGCAAGGCTGTGGCGACGACCGTCGAGAACATCGCGCGCTTTGGCCCGAATAACGCGGTAATCCCGCGAGCTAGGTACCGGGCAAGCCCCGTGGAAGTCATGAGGAAGCCGAAAATCGCGCCGAAGAGGAAGAGCGGGAAATACTTGGTCACGAAGTTTCCGGCTGCCGGCATAAAGATCTGGGTATAGGTAGCCAGGATCGGCCCCCCAGAGAAAACCACCGCGATCAAGGCCGCGAAGGGGGCGACGACCACCACGGAGTGCCCGCGGTAGGCCATCACGACGAGGAAAATCAGGGAAAGAACCACCCCGATGAATGAGATAACCATAATTTCTACCTCACTGTCTTGGTCATCTGAGGCAAGAGGGTGAATCACCCTTCCTGCGCATGCGTCGCCGGTACCATGTCCTCTATGGAGGAGAAAACAGCTTCGACGCGGGAGAGAATTCTCGAATGTTCACGCGAGCTTTTCAGTGAGCGGAGCTTCTCACAGGTCTCAATGAAAGACATCGCGGAGGAAGCGAATGTTTCTGTCGCGCTGATTGTGAAGCACTTCCATAACAAGGAAGGGCTCTTTGAGGCCACGGTGGATTTCACTGCTTCCTCGGCAGCGCTCTTTGCCGGTCCCTTCAGCGAATTAGGCCGCACCGCGGTGGTTGAAACCCTTACTGCTCCACACAACGCGCCCTACTCCATGGCCCGGACTATTTCCGTGGCGAGCGGTGACTATCAGACGCTCGGAGCCATTGGTAAGAGAATTAAATCCGACTTGCTGGAGGTCTTAGCTTCTCGGATTCGTGAAGAGTCCGGGAAGCACTCGCCTTCGCCGGAGCTGCGGGCCCAATCCGCGCTGGCCCTTCTCATGGGACTGTCGTTCATGCGGCGTTTTGGTGATACCGAGTTTGCGGCCTTTCCTACCGAGGAACTCATCGAGTACTATGCCCCGCTGCTCCAGGGCATCCTCGACGGTGGCCAAGCGCCCTAGCGCTCTCAGCAGGCTAGAGCGCCTAGGAGGCCTTAGAAGCACTTAGGAGCGCTTAGGCTGTTCCTTTGGAACGAACTTCGGAAATGATGGCGGAGAAGTCGAGGCCGCCGTGGCCTTCGTCCACAAAGGAGGAGTACTGCTCCTCCGCAATCCGGCCCAGGACAGTGTCGGTCTTGGTGTCTTCCGCCGCGGCCATGGCCAGTTTGAGGTCCTTGAGCATGAGTGCGGCGGCGAAACCGGGCTTGAAATCGTTGTTCGCCGGTGAGCTCGGCACGATATCCGGAACCGGGGCGTTGACGGACAGCGACCACGAGTTGCCGGTGGCGTTGGAGACGACGTCGTAGAAGGCTTGGTGATCCAACCCCAAGCGCTCGCCGAGGACCAAGGCTTCAGCTAGGACAATTTGTTGGACCGCGAGGATCATGTTGTTGCATGCCTTGACCGCTTGGCCGTTGCCGATGTCACCGCAGTGGGTAACAGACTTGCCCATGATGTCGAGCAGCGGTTTGACCTTCGCAAAGTCTTCGGCTGTGCCGCCGACCATGAAGGCGAGCGTTCCCGCGGCAGCCCCGGCGATGCCGCCGGAGACCGGCGCATCAAGAAAGGCGGAGCCAGCCTTGCCCACCGTCTCCGAAAGCTCACGTGCTTCCGCGACCGCGATGGTGGAGACATCAACGTAGGTCTTTGCATCCTCGTTGGCTGCGAGGACCGACTCGATGACCTGCTTGACCAGCCCACCATTAGGCAAACTGGTAAAGACTACCTCGGCGCCCTGCGCGGCTTCCTCCGCGGTCTCGATGATGGTGACACCTTGCTCGGCGGCGCGCTCCCGAGCCTCTTCCACGACGTCGAATCCGCGGACCTCGTGCCCGGCCTTCGCCAAGTTGACGGCCATAGGGCCGCCCATGTTGCCCAATCCGATAAACGCGATAGTCGTCATTGTGTTCTCTCCTTACATGACCGGCATGGTGAACTGGGGACCTGCGGACTCATCACTAGGCCAGCGCGAGGTGATGGTTTTAGTCTTGGTGTAGAAGCGGAAGGAGTCCGGACCGTGCTGGTTGAGGTCGCCGAAACCGGAGGCCTTCCAGCCGCCGAAGGTGTGGTAGGCAATCGGCACCGGAATCGGAACGTTGACGCCCACCATGCCGACCTGGACGTTCTTGCAGAAGTCGCGGGCCGCGCCGCCGTTCTGGGTAAAGATGGCGACACCGTTGCCGTAGACGTGGTCGTTGGGGTAAGACACGGCCTCTTCCAGGGTTTCGGCGCGGACCATGACCAGCACCGGGCCGAAGATTTCCTCGCTGTAGACGGACATGTCGGCGGTAACGTTGTCGAAGAAGCTCGGGCCGGAGTAGAAGCCGTCCGCGAGGGAATCCTCGTTATAGGTCTTGTCAGACATGTCCAACTCGCGGCCGTCGGCAAGCAACGTGGCTCCTGCCTCCACGCCCTCGGCGATGAGCCGGTGTACGCGATCGCGTGCCTCTGCCGTGACCAAGGGGCCATAGTCGGCCTCAGGATCGAGGCAGTGGCCTACCTTAAGTTCTGGAATCTTGGCCAGGATGGCATCGCGCAAACGGTCTGCCGTGTCCTGTCCCACGGGGACTACCACGGACAGGGCCATGCAGCGCTCACCCGCGGAGCCGAAGGCAGCGCCCACGATGGCGTCGGCGGTGGCGTCAATGTCGGCGTCGGGAAGCACGATGGCGTGGTTCTTCGCACCGCCGAAGCACTGAGCGCGCTTGCCTGTGGCCGCGCAGCGCTCGTAGATGTACTGCGCAATCGGCGTGGATCCGACGAAGCCCACGGCCTTGATGGTGTCGGAATCGAGGATGGCATCGACTGCCTCCTTGCCTCCGTGCACCACGTTGAGAACGCCGGCCGGGCCGCCTGCCTCAATGAAAAGCTCCGCTAGGCGTACCGGTACGGAGGGGTCGCGCTCAGAAGGCTTGAGCACGAAGGCGTTGCCCGCTGCCAGTGCCGGGCCGGCCTTCCACAGCGGAATCATGGCCGGGAAATTGAACGGGGTAATACCGGCGACCACACCAAGTGGCTGGCGCATCGAGTAGGTATCGATACCGGTGCCAACCTCCGAAGAATACTCACCCTTGAGCTGGTGCGGGGCGCCAAGCGCGAACTCCAGCACGTCGACGCCGCGCAGCACGTCTCCCTTAGCATCCGGGAAAGTCTTACCGTGCTCCAAGGAGAGCTGCGTGGCCAGTTCATCCATGTTCTCGTGGATGAGACGGATCCATTCCATGATGATGCGGATACGCTTCTGTGGGTTTAGTGCTGCCCAGCCTGGCTGAGCCTTCGCGGATTCCGCGATGACGCTGTCCACATCGGCCTTGTTCGCCAGAGCGACGGCGGCCTGCTCCTTGCCGGTCGAAGGGTTCAGGACGGGCTGGGTGTTGCCCGACGTCCCCTCGAACGTTTCTCCATTGACATAGTGATACACAGTGCGCATGTCGCGTCTCCTTCCTGGAACCTCCGGCTCCTTCTATGGCTTGGGTCACACACTAACCGCAGTCCACAGTCACACGCCATGGATAATGAGACATAAAACACTATTCACCCCCTAGAGTGAGTTGACATACACGCTTTGTCCTGCACTTTCCCCATACGCCTCCCCTCGAAGTAGTGGGGTGAATGCCATTCACCTGGCCTGTGCCCGAGAAAGCGCGGGCTAAGGTGATGACATGGACCACACGGAGCAGCCTGCGACCACCACCCCCGACGGGCCCGGACTAACGAGCTGGGAAGCCGATGTCATCCTCAACGATGGCGATATCGCTACCCTGCGTCCCATCACGCCGGGCGACCGCGATGCCATTCGCGCTTTCTATGATCGCGTCTCGGATCAGTCGAAGTATCTGCGCTTCTTCGGCACGCACCCCACGCTGACCGACGATGACCTAGACCGCTGGCTCCACACAGACGGCTATGACAAGGTCACGCTCGTCATGGTGGAGCGCGGCAGTATCGTGGCGGTGGCCGGATACTCCATTGTCGAACAGTTCTTGCCGGCGCGCGTGGGCGATGTCTCCTTCCTAGTCCAGGATTCCCACCACGGCAAAGGCGTAGCCAACATCCTTCTTGAACACCTGGCGGAGATCGGACGCGAAGGAAAAGTGGAGCGCTTTTTCGCAGAGATGCTCACCCAAAACCGCAGGATGGTGCAGGTCTTCGTGCGTGCAGGCTACTCCGCGAAGCCGGAGCTTGAGGATGGATTCATTCGAGTGGATTTCCACATCGCTCCGAATGAGAATTCCCGCGATGTTATGGAACGCCGCGAGCTGCGCGCCGAAGCCAACTCAATTCACCGTTTGCTCACCCCAAGCTCCGTGGCGGTGGTTGGCACGCTCTCCAGCCAGCAACTGGGCAGCGCCGGCTTCACTGGTTCACTGCATCACCTGCACAGCGTCGATGAACTCCATGACCTTGCTGAACCGGTAGACCTCGTTGTCATCGAATTTCAAGGGCGTGGCGGCGCCAATGTCATGGAGGCGGCTGCCGCCGCAGGCGCTAAAGGGGTCATCGTCATCTCTCGCAGCCAGAACCCTAACCTTTCGCGCGAGGAAGCCCGCGACATCGTACTCGCGGCTAGGGACTACGGTCTGCGCGCCCTCGGCCCCGCTGCCTTGGGCCTCATCAACACCGATGACTCGGTTCGCCTCAACGCAAGCCCCGCGCCCATGCCACGGGCCGGCCAAGTAGGGCTCTTTACCCAATCGGCTGGCGTGGCGACACTGGCTCTATCCCATGCGCTGCAACTTGGCTGCGGTTTAAGTAACTTCATCGCCGCTGGTTCCTTCGCCGATGTCACCGGCAATGACGTCATGCAATTCTGGAGCCAAGATGAGAACACGCGCATCTGCCTGCTTTCCCTCGACTCGATTGGTAACCCGCGCAAATTTTTCCGCGTTCTGCGCCGCCTAGCGCTGGACAAGCACGTCGTGGTGTTTCTTCCTTCGCGCGCGCTGAAATCCGCCCGGCACTACGCAGTCGATGGACTGTCTGCGGCCAGTCCGGCCGCACTGGATGAGATCATCCGCTACACCGGAGCTATGGTGGTCACCCGCCGCGATGCCATGCTTGACATCGCCCAGCTCCTCGCGCGCCAACCCGTGCCGCAAGGCCGTCGAATTGCCGTGATGTCGAATTCCTCTGGACTCACCGCGCAGATGGAGCAAGCAGCCTGGCGCTTCGGGCTACGCCCGCGCGCTACCACCGTCGTCGACGATCCCGCTCCCGCCATCACTGAGGAGGCACGGCGGGCTTTGGCGGACCCGAATATTGACGCAGTGCTGTGTGCCGTCGTAGAAGTCGGCGAGTTTATCCTCAAGGATGCTTATTCAAGTTTGTCGCAGCTGGCATCCATGACGACGGATACCCCGCTTATCGCCAGCTTTGTTGGCTTCGACGTCCCCGATTTCCGCACCGCTCCGGGCCCAGAGAAACCCGGCCAGCTGCCGGTGTTTGACACCTATGCCGACGCCATCGAAGCATTAGCGACCATCATCGATAACGAACGCCGACGCGCCCTCGCCCGCCCCAACCCTGCCGATGAATTCGCCACCAGCGAGGGTCTGGCTGAAGCACGCGGGGTCGTTGCGGAGGTGCTTCTGGATTCTCCCACCGGGAGGTGGACAACCGATGAGGAGTGCGCGCGAATTCTGAGCGCCTATGGCATCGACATTGTTCCTTGGAATCCGGTCAGCACCCTTGAGGAGGCCATTGCGGCTGGGCACGAGTATGGATGGAATGTGGTCCTCAAGTGCACCTCGCAGATAGTGCGGGGCCGCTCGGAACTTCCCACTGTCGTGCGCAACATCCATGACGAGGAGTCCATGAAGCGCGCGTGGAGCACCATCACTCAACTCACGCGTGATCTCCACTTAGGCGAGGATCCTGCCATCTTGATACCGGTGGTACAGCGCATGGTCACGGCGGGCGCCTCCCTTACTCTGCGGGCCATCGAAGATCCCGTTGTGGGCCCGATGGTTTCTGCAGGTTTCTCCGGGCTGCCCTCGGATCTGTTGGGGGACGTCGAGTGGCGCGTGCCTCCGCTACGCCGAACGGATGCCCTGGACATGCTCAGCTGCTTGAAGGCCTCTCCCCTGTTGACCGGCTATCGCGGTACCAAGGCCGCCAAGCTACATCGCGTCGAAGAGGTCATGATGCAGCTGGCACAGCTCAAAGACGACATTGCCGCACTCGTTGACATCGAGCTCTCCCCTGTCATCGCCGGGGTGACACAGACTGATGTGGTGGGGGCCCGCATGCGCATCGCCCCGCTGGGTGATGTCCGCGATCCCCTCGCGAGGTCCTTGTCATGAGTCAGTCAAAACCGCTGCTTTTCGCTTCGGAGGAAATGTACCGCTACTCGCTTGGTCCAGAGCATCCGATGGGGCCGGACCGGGTCGCCGCGGCGATGTCTCTGGCTCAGCACTTCGGCGTGCTCGAGGAATTCGATATCGAGTGCCCCGACCCGCTGAACACCTCGCACCTGCAGCTCGTGCATAGCCCCGACTACATCGCCGCCACCCGCGCCGAGGTGCCCACTAAACGTTTCGGTCTGGGCACCGAAGACAACCCGATTAGTCATGGCTTGTCGACGGTCGCCGCGCGCATCGCCGGCGGTACCCTAGCGGCCGCACGGGCTGTGTGGGAAGGTCGCGCACCACGCGCAGTCAACCTATCCGGTGGGCTGCACCATGCTTTTGCCGATTCCATGTCGGGGTTCTGTATGTACAACGATGCCGCGATTGCCATCCGGTGGCTGCTGGCTCACGGTGCCCAGCGCGTGGTCTACCTTGATTTAGACGCTCACCACGGCGACGGCGTGGAGAAGATCTTTTGGGACGATCCCAACGTGCTCACGATTTCAGTGCATGAATCGGGACTCTATCTTTTCCCTGGCACGGGCTATGCCCACGAGGTTGGTGGACAGGGCGCGGAAGGTACCGCCGTCAACGTGGCCCTGCCCCGTGGGGTCACGGATGAGGAATGGCTGCAGGTGGTCCACGCCATCGTTCCGCCACTGCTCAAGAAGTTCCGCCCCGATTTCATCATTTCCCAACACGGCGCGGATCCGCACCGTTCGGATCCCCTCGCTGACCTAGAGCTCACCATCGATGCGATGGCGCGGGCGTACCGTTCGGTGGCGGTGTGGGCGCAGCAGTTTGCGGCTGGACGGTGGGTCGCCCTTGGTGGCGGAGGATACCAAGTCGATGCCGTCGCACGCGCGTGGACGCATGTACTCGCCGCGGCCGCCAATGTGGAGCTCACTGCCTCCTCCCGGATGCCAGGCGGCTGGGAAGGCTCCCCTACTCTGGGCGATGAGGGCTCGGGCGCCACCATCGAGGACTTCGACCCCACCAAGGTCATGGCAGAGAGGCCGCACGCAGCGCTGGTGCAGACCACGCGCGCCATCTTCCCCTACTGGGGTTTACCTGCTTATGGTTAGGCCCCGCGTGGGGCCTTAGCACTGAATACGCGGCATTCGCCTTAACGCGGCGGCATACGCAGCGCACCATCCAAGCGAATCGTCTCGCCATTGATATAGGGGTTGTCAGCAATCGACAGGGCCAGGGCAGCGAATTCCTCCGGCTTAGCAAGCCTGGCGGGGAAAGGCACAGTGGCTTCCAACTGCTCACGGAACTCCGGGGTGATCTGCTCCATCATCGGGGTGGATACCACGCCCGGGGCGATGGCATTGACGCGAATGCCCAGCGAGGCCAAATCTCGAGCCCCGGTAATCGACAGGGCGGCCACCGCACCTTTCGACGCCGCGTAAGCTGCCTGCCCGACTTGTCCTTCAAAGGCTGCGACGGAGGCAGTGTTGATGATAACGCCGCGCTGGCCGTCCCCATCGAATGGTTCTGTCTGCGCCATTGCCTCAGCGGCAGCAGTCATGACGTGGAAGGTACCTATGAGGTTGACGTTGATGGTCTTGGAAAACAGCTCCGGATCATGTGGTCCTTTGCGTCCAAAGATGCGTGCCGAGGGGCAGATTCCCGCGCAGTTCACGGCCACGCGCATGGGTGCTTCCGTTGCTGCACCGAGGACCGCCTCGCGTACCGCGGCGACATCGGTGACGTCGACGGCTATGTAGTTGATGTCGCTGTGCTGTTCCTCTGGGACGGACAAGTCGAGCACAGTGACCGCGGCTCCGTGTTCCGCGAGTGCTGCGGCCGTCGCCGCTCCAAGGCCGGATGCCCCGCCGGTCACGACGGCTGATACTTCGTGTAGGTTCATGGTTTTCTCCTTTTGAGAAGAGCGAGGGGGTGGGTTCCCTGGTGCTGTGAATCTGTGGCGGTGAGTACGAGGACAGAGCTACTTAAACGAAGGCAGATACGCCAGTCACAGCACGGCCGACGATGAGCGAGTTGATGTCGTAGGTGCCCTCATAAGTGAAGAGAATCTCGGCATCATCCATCATCTTCGACAGGTCATACTCTGTGAGGATGCCGTTTCCACCGCCAATGTTGCGGCCCGCTGCGGCGGATTCGCGCGCTAAGCGTGTGGTGGTTGCCTTCGCCAGGGCGGCAAACGGCATTTCCAGCTTGCCCTGTTCCTGGACCTCCGCCAGCTGGGCCATCATGGCAAGCGACGCAGTAGCGTTGCCCAGGATACGGGAGAGCTGCTCCTGGACGAGCTGGAATTTAGCAATGGGCCGGCCGAACTGCTCGCGCTTAACCGCGTACTCGCGGGCCTTGTCGAAAATGCCCAGCTGCAACCCAGCGCCCTGCCAGCCCACCCAAGCACGGGAATAGCACAAGAAGTCGTTGACGTTGGCGAAGGATTCGGCACCAGGGATCAGGTTCTCATGGGGGATAAGAACGTCGTCGAAGTGCAGATCTGCATTCTGCATGATGCGCAAACCCATTTTGCGCGAGATCTTGTTACGCGTCACGCCGTCGCGGTCGAGCTCAACGATGAAGGCTTTAATCTCATTATCCGCCGTATCGCGGGCGAAGGTGATGGCGAAATCAGCAAAAGTACCGGCGCCGATCCAACGCTTCGATCCATTGATAACCCAGCCCTCGGCGGTGCGCTCCGCCGTTGTGGCTAGTCCGCCAGCGATGTCGGATCCGTGGTCCGGCTCGGTCAGCGCGAAGCACCCCACTTTGGTGAACTGGCGCAAGCCTGCCAACCAGGTGTCTTTTTGTTCCGGGGAACCAAGCTTGTCGATGAGTCCGAGAACAAGCTCATTGTGAATACCCACCAACGCCGATAGTGACACATCTGCGCGGGTAACCTCCGCGTACACCAACCCGCGGTAGAGGCGTGAGGTATCCGTGAGCTCGACTTCCCCTAAACCCATCTCCGCCATGCGAGGAAGAAGGTCGAAAGGCAGCTCTTCACGGTCCCAGTATTCCCCCACGACCGGGCGAATCTCCGTCTGCAGAAACTCGTGGATCTCTGCCAGGCGCGCTTGCTCCTCGGGAACTAGGCGGTCAGCGACTGCGAAGATATCAGCGTGAGGGTACTTAATCTTCTCCAAGTGTTTCCCACTGGGATGTTGTGGTCCAAGGATTGGGGGCATAGTTTTCTACCTTTCTAGCTGAGAGTTTGTGGTGGCCACATGGATTTTCTTAAAGCAATGCGGCGATCTGTGGGACGGGAAATCAATGGGAACTACGCATTGAGTGAGTACGATAATACACCGTTTCGTACCGCACACGGCGTGTTCTATGATCGATTGGCACACCGCCATACGTCAAGCCCCACGAGAAATGGGTGCCCGAAGGCCGGAATCAACACAGACGGAGCGACACATGACCAAACCACTCACACCGCGGCAGCGAGAGCTCTTTAACGCCCTTTTGCAGGACTTTCTAGTCGAGGGTTTCGAGTCCTTCACCATCGACGGTGCAACCAAGCGCTACCAATGCTCCAAATCCACCATTTACGCACTAGGGCCATCGAGAGATGCCATCATTCGGCGCGTACTGGTCAGCTTCTTTAAAGAAATTGCACGCCGTACCGCCGTGGGCAAGACACCCACCTACACGCAGGCGCTTGAGAACTACTTTTCCTCCATGACCACCGCCCTAGAACCTGCCAGCCCGGAGTTTATGCGCGATCTCGCCTCCGAACCCGCTGCCCAGGAGGTTTTTAGCCTCAACACGCGCAGGGCTACCGAAACTATCCACGAGCTACTCAAGCAGGGCGTCGCAGCAGGAGAATTCACTGCGGAATACACAGATTTTGTCTCTCACCTGATCCAGCGCTCCATGACCGACATCCAGCAGGGCTTTTACTCGGATACTTTAGCTCCAGCCGAGGCCTATCACACCCTTGGACAGCTCATCCTTCACGGAATTTCATTGCGCTAGCCTGCGACTTCGGTACGCGTTACCCAAAATCTCTAGCAATTACTTCGAACTCGAAGTAAAGTAGTGTGCGACCCACGTCACATAGACGCACGGATTGGGATACGGGCCATAGACATCGCAGCGTCCTTTCCCCCATGAGTACAAGCTAGAGGAGAACCAATGACCACGGTGACCGAACAATTCCAAGCAGCACGCGACCTGCTGGTTTCTTTTCAGACTGACTATGAAGAGGCCCGAAGCAACTTCGAGTGGCCGCGCTTCGAACACTTCAATTTCGCACTCGATTGGTTCGATCACCTTGCCACTGCAGAAGACTCTAAAGACCGCGAGGCACTCGTCATTTGTGAGACCGATGGCAGCAGCACCCGCCGTACCTTCGCTGAAATGTCGGCTCGCTCTGCGCAGTTGGCTAATTGGCTCGAGGGTCAAGGCGTCCAGCGCGGTGATCGCGTCATGCTCATGCTCAACAACCAAGTAGAGCTGTGGGAGTGCATGCTGGCCTGCATCAAAGCAGGCTTCGTCCTTAATCCAGCAACCGCCATGCTCGGTGCAGCGGATTTGCAGGACCGCACCGACCGCGCCAACATTTCCTGGGTTGTGGCTAACGCTGAGGATGCCGAGAAGTTCCAAGACGTCACCGGTGATTTCACCATTATTCAGGTGGGTGATGAACCAAATGCACAGTCGGCACACCCCACCCTGCGCTACTCGGATTCTTTCACCGGCCCAGAGGTCTACACGCCAAAGCAAGACACCAAGGCTGACGAAACTCTCCTGCTCTACTTCACTTCCGGAACCACATCGAAGGCGAAGCTCGTCGAACACACCCATACCTCTTATCCGGTCGGCCACCTGACCACGATGTACTGGATTGGCTTGGCGCCTGGCGATGTCCACCTCAACGTCGCTGCCCCTGGCTGGGCTAAGCATGCATGGTCGAACTTCTTCGCCCCCTGGATCGCCGGGGCCACCATCTTCCTGTACAACTATGCCCGCTTCGATGCCGCAGCCCTCATGGACAAGATGGAAGAAGAAGGAGTAACCAGCTTCTGTGCTCCACCGACCGTCTGGCGCATGCTTGTCCAAGCAGACTTGGGACGTATGAAGACCCCACCGAAGAAGCTAGTCGCTGCGGGTGAGCCACTAAACCCCGAGCTCATCAGCACCATCAGCAAGGCCTGGAACACCGATGTTCGCGATGGTTTCGGACAGACGGAAACTACCCTGCAGATTGCCAACACCCCAGAACAAAAGGTCAAGCCAGGCTCAATGGGTCGCCCACTGCCGGGGTGGGAAGTCGTGCTCAAGGATCCCGCTACGGATGAGATTGGAGATACCGGCGAAATCTGTTTGAAGATTGATCCCCGCCCGGTCGGTCTAACGGTGGGTTACTTCAACGACCCCGACAAGAACGCGGAAGTCTTTCGCGATGGTTACTACCACACGGGCGATACAGCGGAGCGCGATGAAGATGGCTACATCTTCTACATTGGTCGTGCCGATGATGTCTTCAAAGCCTCCGATTACCGCCTGTCCCCCTTCGAGCTCGAGTCCGTCGTCATCGAGCACCCAGCTGTCGCCGAAGTAGCGGTAGTTCCCTCCCCCGACCCCATCCGCCTCGCTGTGCCGAAGGCTTATGTGGCGCTGGCCAACGGTTACGAGCCGAATACCGAAACGGCCGAAGCCATCCTCAAACACTGCCGTGATGGCTTGGCACCCTATAAGCGTATCCGCCGCCTCGAGTTCTACGAGCTACCAAAGACGGTCTCCGGCAAGATTCGCCGCGTCGATCTGCGCAAGCGCGAAACCGAGATTCACTCAGCTGATGGCGGTGAGACCACTGCGTCGACAGAGTTCGCTGATTCCGACTTTCCGTCACTGAAGGGCTAGCCCCACTAATCTTTCGACGATACAGGCCCCAGTTTCCAACTGGGGCCTTTGCTTCTCCTATCCCGGTTCTCAGAACAATGAGGCGGTCATTTATAGTTGTCTCGCGCTCTGAGCGCGCTACAAGGAGGTCTCTTTCCCGCTCATGGACATCATTGCCGAAGCACGCCGCCAGTGGGCCAAGCGCTATTCCACGCACTCCGCGCGTGGCCTGGCCACGGTCTCCTCCTTCGAGCGCGCCGCCCACATTTTAAGAAACGGTGCCGAAGAGGTTCTCACTCCCTTCGGGGTGAGCTATAGCCAGTTTGAAGTCCTCGCCGTGCTTATGTGGTCGCGCGCGGGAAGCATGCCCATGTCGAAGATCAGTTCCCGCCTTCAAGTCCCGCCGGCATCTCTTACCCACACGGTACGCAAACTGGAGAAGGACGGGCTCATCGCGCGGGTGAGCGACCCTAAAGATAAGCGCTCGACCTTGGTGATGGTTACCGACCAAGGAATCGTGTTGGCCTCTGCGGCGGGGCCTGCCCTCGACCGCTATTTCGAGTCCATTGCGCTACCCGCCCGCGAACAGGATCGCGTCATCGCTGCTGCGAACCGCGTTCGCCGCGCCGCCGGTGAGGACGTCGAGGGGCCCGAAGCCCAGTAGAGCGGCGAAGCTTAAGCATGCTTGAAGTCTGGATCACGCTTCTCCACGAAGGCCGTCATTCCTTCCTTCTGGTCGTGAGATGAGAAGAGTGCGTGAAAGGTACGGCGCTCAAACTGGATGCCCTGGGACAGGGAGAGCTCGTCCACGGCATTGACCTGTTCCTTGATCTGGGACGTTGCTACGAAGGACTTCGAGGCAACGAGCTCTGCGGTTTCCAGTGCAGAATCGAGGAGCTCATCGGCGGGGACCACACGGGCCACGAGGCCGGAGCGCTCCGCTTCTTCTGCTGCCATCATGCGGCCGGTCAGGCACATCTCCATGGCCTTTGCCTTCCCAATAGCGCGGGTCAGGCGTTGGGAGCCTCCCATACCCGGGGTAACGCCGAGGTTGACCTCCGGTTGACCGAACTTGGCCTTGTCGCCGGCGATAATGAAGTCACACATCATAGCTAGCTCACAGCCGCCACCTAAGGCATATCCGTTGACCGCGGCGATGATCGGCGTGCGGGCGCGGGTAAGTACGTCCCAGCCTGCAAACCAATCCGCGTTGTACATTTCTGTCGCGGTCTTCGACGACATCTCCTTAATATCCGCGCCCGCAGCAAAGGCTTTATCGGAGCCAGTGATAACGATTGCTCCTACCTCGGCATCGGCATCGAATTTCTGCACCGCTTGGGTGACTTCCAGCATGGTGTCGTTGTTCAGCGCGTTGAGCGCCTCTGGGCGGTTGAGAGTAATGAAGGCGACGCGGCCGCGCTTTTCAGTAAGAATTGCCATGGATCTAGTGTCCTTTCTGTGCTTTCGGATAGTGCTGTAATAACTCGTGATGAGTGGTGAGCGTGTTTAATCTTCGGAGGCATCAAATGCGGGGGCTTCCACGCTGCCTTCGCCGGGTTCGAGGATAGACGCCACCACGTCTGCTGGGACGGCACCGATGGACTCGTACTCCCAGGAAGGGTTGCGGTCCTTATCGATGATCTGCGCGCGTATTCCTTCCACGAATTCCTTGTGCTTTTGCATGTTCACGGACATCCAGAATTCTTGCGTCAAGGTTTCTGCGAAGCTCATCGACGCAGTGCGGTTAAGGGATTCCTCGGTAACGCGGATTCCCAGTGGGGAGTTGAGACTCATCCGCTTGGCGGCCTTCGCGGCCCAGTGCCCGTCACCGCGCGTGGCGGCGAGTTCCTGCAGCCGGGCCAAGGTTTCCTCAGCAGTCTCTGCAGCGTAAACCTCTACCATTTCGGCGCGCTCCTCCCCGAAGCCGCGCCCCACCCCCTCGGTGAATTTCTCGATGTCTGCGGGGTCACCCGACTCCACCAGCCGTTCAACCAACGCGTCGAGCTTGTCCTTGGGCACAAAATAGTCCGCAAAACCGGTGTCGATCGCTTCGGCAGCACCCACGTGGATCGCGGTATATGCCAAGTGGCGGCCAAGACGATCTGCGGCCCGGGAAAGCAGGTAGGAGCCGCCGGCATCGGGCGAATACCCAATTCCTACTTCCGGCATTCCGATGCGGGAATCTTCGCTCACAATACGGTGCGAGGCGTGCGCTGAAACGCCGATTCCGCCGCCCAGCACGATGCCTTCCATGAGGGCCACATAAGGCTTGGAATAGGTGGAGATCAGATAGTTCAGCTCGTACTCCGTCTTCCAGAAATGGGCACCGGCGGTTCCGCCTTCCAGGGCATCGTGATACAAAGCCGCGACGTCACCGCCCGCGCACAGTCCTCGATCCCCAGCACCGCGGAGGATGACGAGCTTGACGCGGTCATCATCCTGCCACTGCCTGAGCACCGCCGTCATCTCGTCGATCATCGTCTGGTTGAGCGCATTAATGGCCTTGGGGCGGTTGAGTGTAAGCACGCCGGCATGTCCACGAATTTCGCTAAGTATTTCGTTCGTCATGGTCTTCTCCTTATCTCTCCTACTAGCTACTGAGCTGGAGTTAGTTCACAGCCTCAAGCAACAGGGCTTCGCCTTGACCGCCGCCCCCGCACAAAGTGACCCCGGCGCGGCGAGCATGGGATTGCGCCAATTGGTGCGCCGCATGCACCACGAGCCGTGCGCCGGAAGCCCCGATGGGGTGGCCTAGGGCGATGGCTCCGCCTTGCGGATTAACATCATCGGGGTTGATCCCTAGGATCTTCGCGGAGTGCACCACCACCGCGGCGAAAGCCTCGTTGATCTCGATGTGGTCGAGGTCGTCCACGCCCCAACCTTCGCGTTCTAAGGCTTTAAGAAGAGCACGAGCAGGCTGTTCCTGCAGCGAAGAATCCGGACCGGCTACTTGTCCGGGCGCCCGAAGGACTGCCATGACGGGCAGTCCTTCCCTCTCCGCATGCTCGCGGGTGGTGAGGACGACGGAGGCTGCTCCATCCGTGATAGGTGAGGAATTTCCGGCCGTAATGCTTCCCGTGCTCTCGAAGGCCGGACGCAGTGCAGTCAAAGTTTTTTCCGTGACTCCTTCCCGGATGCCTTCATCGTGCGAGACGGTGACCTCATCGCGCCGGCGGTTCACCGTGATGGGAGCGATTTCCTTGTCGAAGGTTCCCTCCTCGCTCGCCTGAAGCGCGCGCTGGTGGGACAGTGCCGCACAGCGATCTTGTTCCTGACGGGTGGCCGGATAGCGTTCGGCATATTTCTCCGACAGCGAGCCCATGGAAATTCCGAGGTCAGCTGCGCGCAGGCCATCGTGCTCCATGTGATCGAGAAGTTCAACAGGACCAAATTTCTTCCCCCTGCGTGATTGCGGAAGCAGGTGGGGAGCCTGTGACATCGACTCCATTCCCCCAGCCACCACGACAGTAGCCTCACCGGAGCGCAGGAGCCGAGAGGCGTCGATAATCGCGGTCAGACCTGACAGACAAACCTTGTTGACCGTGGCGGTATGTGCCCTCGCAGATATCCCTGCCCCCAGCGCCGCCTGTTTTGTAGGATTCTGCCCCACACCCGCCTGCAAGACCTGTCCACAGATGACGGCATCAACATCATCCGGCTTAATCCGTGCTTGTGTGAGTGCGGCGGCGATGGCGTGAGAACCGAGCTCCGTCGCTGTCACGGTGGAAAGGGAACCAAGTAATTTGCCGAAGGGCGTTCGGGCGGCACCCACAATGACGATGTCCATATATCGCTCTCCAAACTGTACGAAGTTAACTCAAATCGTACCGCTGGATTGTGTGCTGCGCCACCCTTTTGAGGCAATCTATGCTCGCATGATTCTGGAGCAGCGCCATACGAAACAGTTTGAAGAGCAATTAAGGCTCACTAGAACCAGCCACATGAGAGAGCCGTCGAGGCTCTACCCAGCTGCATTCCTGAAAGATTAGAACGTGAGCATCAACGGAATGACCACGATCTTGACTATCTGCGCCACCACAATGGTGGCCGCGTAGCCGGTCATGATGCGGGAATCCGTGCTCATACCCGTGGCGTAGTTGACCACGGCAGGCTGACCGAAGATGCCGGAGATACCGCCGGCGGTGCGGGTCTCCGACTGGCCGAGGAACCTATTGACAACAGCGAAGATGGCGACGGCAACCACGGTAATGATGGCGGCCAGAACCATGGACTTCAACCCCATCCAGGAGAAGGCCGTGGACTGGAAAGCCTCACTCGAAGCGAGGCCCACCGACGCCAAGAAGATGACTAGACCCCACTGTTGAAGAGCCATATTGATAGAGGCCGGGACCTTCCACGGCACACGACGCGTGCGGTGGAGAGCGCCAAGAACAAGGCCGGTAATCAGCGGCCCCAGCGCGAAGCCCAGCTCAAAGGACGTGCCACCCGGCAATGGCACCACGATGAGCGCAATGAGGTAGCCCAAGAACAGGCCACCTCCCACGGCGATCCAGTTCAGCTGCGAGTAGCCCTGAACCGAGTCACCGAAGTAATCGCGAATATCGCCCATACGGTCCTGATCCACGATCACCGTCACGCGGTCACCGGCATCAAGGTGCGTATCGAAGCTGGCGAGGAACTCCTCATCGCCGCGCTCCACGTGGACGATGCGGCCACCATAGCGCCGGAAAAGATTGAGCTCCTCCACGGTTCGTCCCGCAATATCGGTGTTCGAGACCACCACGTTTTCAATGACCAAGCGCTTGTCCACGAAGGGTACTTGGGGCTGACGTTTACCCAAGGCGGCGGTAAGCTCGCGCCTCTTCGCCTTCGTCACGAGCACGCGCAGGATATCGCCTTTGCGAATCTCTGGATGGTCCCCCGCCACAGTGCGGGTATTGCCGCGGCGAATCGTGGCGATGACAAATTGATCCTCGAAGCGGTCCACGAGCTCCTCATAGGTGATGTCCTTGGTCACCCGAATGGTGCGGGAGCGGAAAACCTCCTCCGCAGAATTGTCTTTGTCTTTAGAACCCGGCCAGGACTGCTTGAGCAGGAATGCCACGAGCAGAATGGCAACGGCTACGCCCACCGGGTAGCCCAAGGAATAGCCCACGGCGGGCAGCTCCTCGCCGGTCTGTTGTTGGGCAACAGCAAGCGACGCCGTCGAGGTCGTCGCACCGGAGAATACGCCCACGGAGAGCAAGGGTGACAGGCCCAACCATCCGCCCGCGAGAAGCGCTACGGCAGCAGCCCCCACCACCGCGATGGCAGCAGTGATCATGTGTTTCAGCTGCTCAGAGAACCCCTTGAAGAAGCGTTCGCCGGCAGACAAGCCCTGCATATAGATAAAGAGGCCAAGCCCCATCTCTTGCAGGCTGCTTAAAATCGTTCCGTCGAGTTCGATAAAGGCGCCGATGGCCAGTCCCACAAACAAGGTGCCGGCTGCGCCGAAGCGCAACGGGCCGAAGGGGATCATGCCGAACAACGTGCCGAGCAAGGCAACAAAGAATATGCTCAGCCAAATATTTCCATCAAATAGAGCCAACACGAAAGGCCATTGTAGGAAAGCGAGAGCAAAAGACCACGTTCAAAGACGCTTTTCTGTGCTAAGGGTGCTCCGTCTCACGTCTGAAGCAGAAAGGAGATCTAAAAATGGCGCCTCAGCTTGGCCAGTTAGCTGCCGAGGAATTCCTTCCACGCCGGCCACTCCGCATAGGTCTGAGCGCGCCCGGCTTCATAGTTCGCACGCAGCTTAGTCACCGAGCGCTCGGTCGAAGCCACCTGCATATCCTCCGGAAAGAAAAGCTGAGCGCGCCCCTTTTTCTCCAGTTCCAGGAGTAGCTCCTTGGAGGCGTTATAGCGTGGTGGGCGCGCAATCATCGCCTCCGCCACAGCCGGGTACTTCCGGAAGACCCGACGCAGCGCCGCCGGCCGCCCCACTTCCGGGCGCACGTACCCACGCGGTTTCGAACCGAGGAAAAGAAACTTCTCGAACCCGGCCTTCTCCGCTTGCTCGATGAGGATGCCACCGGACTCGCCCATCGCACCGTCGACATAAGGCACGCCATCGATGACGCGCATCGGCATGATCAGCGGCAACGTTGAAGAGGCGCGAACACGCACCATCAGGTCGTCTTGGGTCTTTATGTCTTCGCGCCCCCAGTACACGCTCTCCCCGGTATCGGCACGGGCGGCGGATATGCACATCTGTGCCGGGTTGGCCTCGAAGGCTTCCCAGTCAAAAGGCATGTCCTGGTCCGCGGCTTTCTCGTAGATGAACTCCGCGTTGAAGTAGCCGCTACCGCGCAGCAGCGAACCTAGGCCACCGAAGCTGGGGTTCTTGGCAAAGTCTACGAAGGATTCCTCCGAGCGACTCACATCGCGGGAGAGGAAATTCACGGTGTGCGAGGAACCCGCGGAAACGCCTCCAACCCAGCCGAATTCCACCTCCTCCTGCAGAAGCTTGACGATGCACGCGGCGGTATAGGAATTGCGCATGCCGCCGCCTTCAATGACAAGTGCTGTATCTTTCGCGTCAATCACAGTGCTCGATGGTACCCCCGCGCTAGGATCGCGCCATGGGTTTGTTTTCTGCGGTTAAGGATGTCATCGACAAACTCGGCGGCTCCAGCACTGTCCGTTTGGCTTCCCCGGATCCCCACGCCGTCGAGGTCTCTTTAGATCACCTGTCCGTGCACACGGCGAGCGGTCTCATCATCCTGGCTACCTCCCCTGCCGGTGCGCAGGTGCTCAGTGAGGTGGCCCATTCCGGCGAGCCCGCACAGTTACGCGGACCGCAATCCACGGTGCACCTCTCCCCCACGGCGAAGACACAGCGCCCTGTCCACGATCCCAAGCGGGGCTGGGCCATCCCGTTGTCGTCTGCGGAAAGAGAGGCGCTGTCCCGGATCAGCGCCGAGCCCGGCGATTATGAAATTTCCGAGTCCCTCGCCGTATCGATCGAAACCACCCCTGAAGAAAGCTAGTCCGCCATGCTCATCCTCCCCTTCCAAGGCCGCACTCCCCGCATCCACCGCAGCGCCTGGATTGCCCCGAATGCCACCATCATCGGTGACGTCACCATCGGGCCAAATTCTTCTGTGTTCTATGGCAGCGTGCTGCGCGGGGACGTCGGTTCCATCCGCCTTGGGGCACGCGTCAACATCCAGGACAACTGCGTCATCCACGTTGAAGCAACTAAACCTTGTGTGCTGGAGGATGACGTCACCGTGGGACACATGGCCATGCTCCATGGCACGCACGTGGGCGCAGGCACGCTGATTGGGATGAAGTCTTCTTTACTCTCCGGCTCCACCGTGGGCCCAGGTTCTCTCATCGCCGCCGGCGCGGTGGTGCTCGAAAACCAGGACATTCCTGCCGGCGCCTTGGCCGCAGGGGTGCCCGCCAAGGTGCGCCGCGAGTTGAGCCCTGAGGAATCCGCCGCCTTCATCCCGCACGCCGCGCGCTACGTCGAGATTGCTCAGAAGCAGGCGCTGCTTGGCGAAGCCCTCCCTCTCGACGAAGTCCTCTACGACTAGCGCCACGACTCTTTCACACTGCCGTTGTTGCCAAAACTCTTGAACTCGCCGCGGGATCTGACCAGATCTTTGGCAACTAGGGCAGTTTCGCCTCCGCGTCGCTCAGACAACAGTCGCATCACTTAAAAGGTGAGCTCCCTAAAGCAAAGCGAAGATACCCATGACAACCAAGAAGGCAGCCACGCCGTAGCCACTCCACAGCGCAACTGTGGCGGAGTTCTCCCGCGCCCACGCGAAGGCGCGACCGGCCCAGGAATGTGGTTTCGCCCGAACCACAGCGATGAAAAGCCCGCACACCGTGGGCAGTGAGAGCGCGAAAGTGGCATAGAAGAAAAGGCCGCCGTATTTAACGGTGTTGCTAAAGTCCCCTGCCGCAAGGTGCATCAGCCCATAGAAGAAAGGCACGGAGGTCAAGGACTGGATAACACCCATGGCATAGCCCACCGCGACAGTCTTGGCCGAAGGCGCGCGCAGCGGGCCGAGGAGTTTCTGCACCATGTCATTAGGTTCGCCCTTGGAGCGCCAGGCCAGAAGGCCCAGTCCCAGGCCGATGACCACCAGTCCCCAGCCAAGCAGCGGTGATTCGAGTGCGGCAGCCACCTTGTCCTGAATACCGACGAACACAAACATCACCACGGCGGCTGCGGTGAGCACACCGAACCAATCACCGACGATGACTAGGGCCGCGATCTTGCGGTAGCTGCCCCGCGGAAGCATGATGCCGATAGCTACCAGGATTCCGATCAGTAGAGCATTGACGGAATCGGCAAAGGCATTGAGCACGGCTTCGAGCATGCGGGCCAGTGTACAGGGCGTCGTGTCGGAGCTAATACGGACTCCGAGCCTTCAGCTCCTGCACCGAGCCTCACCCTAGCGGTACAGCCTGAGGAAACATTCACTCACTGTTTACCGTTAAGGGCCCTCATGCGAGGGCTGTCAACGGTAAGGTATTGAAAAGTACTTGCCGCCGCGACGGGTTTCTCCCCCATCGTCGGCGGCGCCCTAACTCATGCCCCCGACAGTGATGTGGAGAGATAACAAATGAAGGTAGCGATTCTCGGCGGAGACGGCTTCTGCGGTTGGCCCGCTTCCCTCTATCTCTCCGACCAAGGCCACGATGTCATCATCGTGGATAACCTCTCCCGGCGCGCCATCGATGAGGAGTTGGGCGCGGAATCCTTAACACCCATCGCCTCCATTGAGGAGCGCCTGGCTGCGTGGACCGAGGTCTCCGGCAAGACCATCGGCTTCCGCAACCTCGACGTGGCCCAGGACTACGACGGCTTGTTGGATTTCCTGAATACCGAGCGCCCAGATGCTGTGGTGCACTTTGCTGAGCAACGTGCCGCCCCCTATTCCATGAAGAACTCGCGCACCAAGCGCTACACGGTGGATAACAACATCAACGCCACCCACAACTTGCTCGCCGCCATTGTCGAGTCTGAGCAAGATATCCACGTCGCCCACTTGGGCACCATGGGTGTCTACGGTTACGGCACCGCCGGCATGAAGATCCCGGAGGGCTACCTGGATGTACAGGTGGATGCGGGGGAGAATGGCGTCGTCAAGCAGCAAATCCTCTACCCCTCCAATCCGGGCTCGGTCTACCACATGACGAAGGTGCTGGACCAGCACCTGTTTGCCTACTACGCCAAAAATGATGAGCTGCGCATCACCGACCTACACCAGGGCATCATCTGGGGCACGCACACTGAGCAGACCCAGAAGGATGAGCGCCTGATCAACCGCTTTGATTATGACGGTGACTACGGAACGGTGCTCAACCGCTTCCTCATTCAGGCCGGTATTGGTTATCCGCTGACCGTGCACGGCACCGGCGGACAAACCCGCGCTTTTATCCACATCCGTGACATGGTGCGCTGCATCGAGCTAGCGCTGCAGAACCCGCCGGCACGCGGTGAGCGCGTGAAGATCATCAACCAGATGACCGAAACCCACCGCGTGCGTGACCTGGCAGAGTTGCTGGCGAAGATTTCTGGTGCGGAAGTGGCTTATGTGCCGAACCCGCGCAAGGAATCCGCGGAGAATGAACTCCACGTCACCAACGACACTTTCCTCGAACTAGGGCTGGAGCCGACCACCTTGTCGGAGGGGTTGCTCCATGAGGTCGAGGAGGTTGCGCGTAAGTACGCCGACCGCGCGGACCGCTCCAAGATTCCGGCGCAGTCACTATGGACACGCCAGCAGCACGCCGGCGTTCCTTCCACAGAGGCTTAAGTCCCACCGTGCGCATCGCAATCGTTACTGAGGTCTTCCTGCCCAAGATCGACGGCGTGGTCACGCGCCTGACGCGCACGCTGGACCAGTTAGCCGCGATGGGCCACGAGGTCCGGATTTTTGCCACGGGCAAGGCTCCTGACTCCTATGCCGGCTTCGAGGTCACCCGCATCCCCAGTCTGTCGCTGTGGGTCTACCCGGAGATCAAGTTTGGCCTGCCTTCGTGGAAATTCTTCAAGGAGATCCGAGATTTCGATCCCGATGTCATCCACGCGGTCAACCCCATTTGGACTGCAGCCCTCGGCGTCTTCGCCGCGCAGCGCGATGCCGTGCCGCTGGTGGCGAGCTTCCACACCAACGTGCCTGAATACGTCGATGCGCTGGGCATCGGATGGACCCGCCCGCTGACTGAGGCCGCTCTGAAGTACCTGCACAACCAGGCGGCGGTGAACCTGTGCACCTCTGGCCCCATGGTGGATAAGGCTCGGACGATGGGGATCCGCAACGTGCAGTTGTGGCCCAAGGCGGTGGATACGCAGACCTATCACCCTGACCGCGCCACAGCACAGATGCGCGAGCGCCTCACCGGTGGTAACCCGGATACCCCGCTGGTGACCTATATCGGCCGAGTGTCCAAAGAGAAGGACTTGGAGCGCCTCGACCACGTGATGCAGTTAGTGCGGGCACAGCTTAGCGACGCCCGCCTGGCCATCATTGGCGATGGTCCCGCTTTGGAGGAGCTCAAGGCTAGCTTCGATCCTGCACACACAGTGTTCACCGGCTACCTGTCTGGCGAGGAGCTCGCCGCTGCATTCGCCGTGGGGGATGTCTTCCTCTTCCCCTCCGCCACGGAGACCCTGGGGCTGGTAGCACTCGAGTCCTTCGCCTCGGGCGTGCCGGTCGTCGGCACGAATGCCGGTGGTATCCCCTTCGTCATTGAGGAAGGCGTGACCGGTCACCTCATCGCGCCGGACGCCGATGAGGAGGCGTGGGCGCGCGCCACGGTCGGACTCCTCGAAGACCCTGCCCGCCGGGAAACGATGGGTGCCGCCGCGCGCCGCGAGGCTGAAAAGTATTCCTGGGTAGAATCCACCCAAGCCCTCCTCCACGCCTACGAGGAGGCTATCGAACACCCCTTCCGCAGGGAAGAAAACAAAGTCAAGGAGCACTAATGGATTCCGCCCAGAACCTGTACTCCGCAGGCGCTTTTATCCAAGCCGGCATCGACGCCACGTTTACGTCCCGATTGGGCGACGTGCGCGACGTCGAAGTGAACTTCACGCCCGCTGCCCCCGCCCCCGAAGCCCGACAAGCAGCGCAGCCAGACCAAGACCAGCGCGCGGTGGTGCGCTTTAGTACTGATTCAGGGAGCTATGACTTCGATGGACTGCGTCTAGCCACCATCCAGGATGGACAACTGCACTGGGCCACGGGTTTGACGGAACAAGCGCCCCAACCTCAGTTCCACGGACCACAGCCCGATTCCACCCTGCTTCGCGGCTTAGCGCGGCGGTTGGTGGGTGACCGGCCCGTTCTCCGCGTCCCACAGGGTGAGGGCGAAGCACTCGTCGCCGTCGATTTCACGGAGCTCCACCCAGATCCCCGTGTCAGCATCCTGGCCGGGCTCGAACGCTCGGGGGATGTCGAAGGGGGCGTCGACGAGCGCCTTGCTACCTCTGAGCTCGCCTCCTATCTAGGCGTGGCACCGGTGGCAGCAGAAGGCCTCGCGCGCTTCCACGGCACTCGGATCGCGGCCCTTCCCCACCCCTCAGGCCAGGCCGGGCTTAGCGCACGCGATGTATTGGCTGACGCCCACTTTCTTGCCACCGAGCATAATTTCTTCTTGGAGGCCCGCTTCCCCAACCTGTCTGCGGACCTCGCCCCTGGCACGTCTCGCACCGTGGTCAACTCTGATTATGGTTCGCTCACGGTTCCCGCCCACCTCATTGCTACTCTCGACGCATCCACGGACACGTTCACCTGGGCATGGGCGGACGAGCTATCTAGTTCCATGTCCGCCCAAGCAGCGGCGAACCTGCGCCGCTTCGGCTATGACAATGCTCTCCCCGAGCTGATTCGCGCCCGTGTGTCGATCCCCGAAGCGCGCTCGGTGCGCCTGCCGCAGTTAGCCATGCCGGTCTTGGGACTGTGGACCCTATTGCCTGTGCAGCTGCCCGATGGTCGCCAGGGGCTGGCGCTGACCGATGCCCCTGCCTTCCATCTGCCCGCACCGACCCCGGCCGCCACGCAGGCCACCCTTAACGTTGCCGTGCCTGAAGGAGTGGATGAACACCGGGCGCGCGCCGCCTATCAGCAGGCACGTGGCCTATAAGTCCTAACTAGGAGTTCAACACTGCGCGGAATTCTTCGGCGTCAACCTCCTCGGTGGTCGCTGGGTTAAACGCAGCATCCTGGGTCTTGTCCACCAGCACCGCGCGCACGCCTTCGGAAAAATCGGGGCGGCGGTACATGTGCATGCCCAGCTTGAGCTCCAGTAGGAGGGCCTCGCGGATATCGTCGACAGCAGCCTCCGCCTCATAAAGCTCATTGGCCGCAACGATGGCGGCTGGACAGGCGGCGGCCATGAGGCGGCGTACTTCGCCGGCAATGGTTGGGCGCTTGTCGAGCTCCGCGGAAATCTCTTCCCACGTCGGCAGCGCGAAGGTCTCCTCCAAGTCTTTGGCTACCTGCTCCAACGGCGCCGGCTGTTGTGGTGCCGGCAAAGCTAGATCCTCCAGTGCGGCGTCGATGCCCCGCTCGATAGCTGCCTCAATCAACTCAGCGGCATCCTTAACCACGTGGGTTGCGACACCCGTCCACAGCATGTCCGCGGCATACATGCGGTAGCCGCTGAGCCCCCAGAATTTTGCCAAGCCCGGCGAAGCTACTCCGCGTGTGCCCACCATGCGCTGCGCTGCATAGGCCACTCCCACGTCCGTGACGTAGCCGATATTCATCTCCGGCATCGACGCGAAGGCCTTCTCAGTTACCACGCGGTGCGAACCATGCATGGAGATACCCAATCCACCACCCATCACAACCCCGTCGATGACGGCAATATAGGGCTTCGGGAACTCGGCGATATCACCGTTGGTGAGGTACTCGCTGGCGAAGAAGGCATCGACTTCCTCCAATTTTCCTTCCGCGATTCCCTCACGGGCGTGGCGCACATCGCCACCGGCGCAAAAAGCTTTGGGGCTGTTGGAATGAATCAGGACTTGCTCAATCTCGTCATCCTGCGCCCACGCTTCGAGGGAGCGGCGGATGATGTCAATCATCTCCGGGTTCAAAGAATTCAGAGCCTTCGGGCGATTGAGTGCAAGGACTCCGGTACGGTTGCGGACAGAAACGAGTACTGGATCAGTCATAGTCATGCGCACCAGTGTTCCATATCACAAATGTTTCAGCCACCTATTTTTGGCGCTACCTTGGACATGGTTTCTGCTTTTAGCCCAACCCATTTAGATTGGTGTGACTTTCTTGCTCCCACAACTTGTTGCTCTTGACATGGACGGCACGCTCCTCGATGCCCACGGCCAACTACCAGCGGACTTCGCGGAGCTGCAGGAGCTTGCCGCGCACCGTGGATGCGAGCTAGTTCCGGCCTCAGGGCGCCAACTGGCAACACTCAAGCAGATGTTCCCGCAAGGCGAAACCTTCATCGCTGAAAATGGCTCAGTAGTCATGCGTGGTGGCGACATCATTGCGACATTCCCGCTCCCAGAAGCGACCGTGCACTCAGCACGCGAGGCCTCAGCAGCCATGGATGTGGAGCACACCGTGGTGCTGTGCTCACCTGAAACCGCCTATGTCGGGCGGGATGCATCCGATGCAGCCCGCGCAGAGATCTCCAAGTACTACAAGGCGGTCACGTGGGTCGATGACCTAGACGCCGTCCCCGATAGCAACATCATCAAGATCGCCATCTTCTGCGAATCCGGTTCAGAGGCACACATCTACAAACCCATTGTCCGCGCTGTCCCGGAAGACAACGTGGCGGTATCAGGCAAAGTCTGGCTCGATGTCATGGCTCGCGGCGTCGATAAAGGTGCAGCCTTAGTCAAGCTCGCTGAACTCGCCAACGTACCCATCACCGCCACCGTGGCCTTCGGTGACTACCTCAATGATCTCGAAATGCTGCGCGCTGCCGGGACAGCCGTCGCGATGGAGAACGCACATCCGCAGCTGAAAGACCTAGCGGACATCATTGCCCCTCCCAATACTGACAACGGCGTCAGCACCGTGCTTCGCCAGCTTTTGCGCACCTAACACGCTCCCCTGACTCCTTGACCGACTAGTCGCACGCACAGAGTAGGATTACTCGGGTTACTAAGCCTCAGTATCCGAACCACGGTGTCTACCTGCGGAGTGTGAAGTGAAGAAGTTTTTGCGGTCGATGGTGTCACGCTTGGCAAAAGGCGAATCATCCACATCGAGTTCCACTCCGGACTCCCCTTCCGCTTCACAGAAACCTTCTTCAACGTCGACTACTGCATCTAAAGTCTCAGCCGCGTCTACTAAGTCCACTACGGCTGTCAAGCCCTCATCGGCTTCTCCATCCACCGCACCTGTTGACACCACGAAGGCTGGAAAGTCGACCACTCCCGCCAAGCCCACCACCTCGGATAAAAGCGCCACGCCCAGAACTCAGCGGCCCAGCACTCAGCGCCCAGCCGCGCGGCCTGGCCGCGTGCGCCCACGGCCAGCGGAAGACTTCACCTTGGACTTGTCGCCGAGCGCCCTTCCCAAAGCTGCGGCGGTGAAGAAGGCCAAACTCGTCAAAGCCCGCGAGGAGGCTGACGTAGCCTCGACTGGCCGCCGCGGCCCACGACGCACCGTCCCTCGCCGCCCGATCACGCAGAGCTCTGCCCCGCAGAAAACAGGTTCTGAGCAGCAGAACAAGACTTCTGTTCCGGGAAACAAGGTCTCGGAGACCAGCCGTGCCAGCAAGACTCCGGCCGCCACACCAGGATCCCAGCCCGCTGCGGCAAAGTCCCCTACAGCTGCCACAACACAGAAGCCTGCCTCGACTCCGGCACCGGCTGCACACAAAGAAAAGACTCCCAAGCCTACTAAGAATCCTGCACAGGGCGAAGAGCGCCAAAAAGCCCAGCGCACTGAGGCCATCAAGGCCGAGGCACCTGAACAGGCCAAAGAACCGGGAAAGGGAAAGGAAAAAAAGAAAAAAGAAACCGCCGGGCCCGAGAATGAGATTTCGCGGGCTCTGGCTCGTCGCTCACAGTCCGTCGGGGTGCTGAGCACAAAACAAGAAAAGCGCCGTTCAGCAAAGCGGCCAGTAGCGAAAGAATCCACTGCTGCTGCCGCGGCTCCGGCAACTGCAACCGCGGCAGCGGTAGGCGCCGCAACGGCAAGCGCGACGTCCGCCACTGCGGCTACGGCCCCCGCCACGGCTCCTGCCGCTGCCAGTGCATCCGCCCGCAGCACAGCCGCCCCGTCTACAACTGCACCTGCAACCAAACCACGCCGTCGACGCGCCCGGCTGCGTCAAGTACCGGGCTTGGATGGTCTGCGTGGTCTCGCGGTGCTCGCCGTAGTGATCTATCACTTCTTCGGGGATATCCTCCCCGGCGGTTACCTCGGCGTGGACATGTTCTTTGTCCTTTCCGGCTTCCTCATTACCTCGCTGCTGGTCCGTGAATTCAACGCGACTGGGCGCATCAGCCTCAAGGATTTTTGGCTCCGCCGTTTCCGGCGCATTCTCCCCGCCGCCCTCGTGGTCCTCTCGATATGTACTGCGATTGTGGCCCTCATCGGTGGCGACCTAGCAGTAGGCATCCGCCAGCAATTCTTGGGCACCTTCTTCTTTGTCAACAACTGGACCCAAATCGCCACCAGCCAAACCTACTTTGCGCCAAATGAAGTGCAGGTTTTCGCACACTATTGGTCCTTGGCCGTCGAGGAACAGTTCTATCTTATTTGGCCCCTGCTGATGTTTGGCATCTTTGCCATTTCCCGCCGCAAGCCCAAGCGTCTGCCCATCGCGGTATCGCTGATCCTCACGATTGCTTCGGCCGTCGCGATGGCGCTCATCTTCACCCCGGGCGAGGATCCCACCCGTGTGTACTACGGAACCGATACCCATGCCTTCGGTCTCCTCATTGGCGCAATGTTGTCCCTGCTTTTGACCTCCACCGACAAGGACGTCGACGCCGACTCTTGGCCGGCAGCAAACAAAGGCATTCTTGCCGGTGCCGTTGGAACTCTCGCACTAGTTGCTTACCTTGCCCAACTGGTATGGATGGGCGCGGACCGCGAATTCACCTACCGCGGTGGTTTGGTCCTCACCAGTGTGCTCGGCGCGGCGATGATTTGGGGAGTGGTGCGGGAAACCGGCCCCCTCACCTGGATTTTCCGCACTCGCGTGATGCGCTGGCTGGGACAGCGTTCCTTCTCTTTGTACCTCTGGCACTGGCCGGTGGTCATGATTGTCCACGCGCTGTCCGATGCCCCTTCGTGGCTCCTGGGTCTCCTTTGCCTTCCGCTGAGCTGCTTGCTGGCAGAGGTGACCTACCAGTTTGTAGAAAACCCCTTCCGCCGCGCCGGATTCCGCCCCACGTGGCATGCCTATTGGTCGGCACGCCCCAGCATGGAGGAGATTAAGGATGGCTTTGGCAAGGCACTGTGGCCTGCAGTCCCCGTCATCGTCGTGCTATCTCTGCTCGGTGTGGGCTATGCCCTGGTGACCTCGGAGGATAAGAGCGAACTAGAGCGCGAGCTCGAGCGCATGGCGCAGTCCAACGAGCAGGCTGCTAGCTCCGCTCCGGCACAGCCCTCGGAAACTGCAAAGCCGAAGGAGAAGCGCGCGATACCCACTGGCAACGAAATCAGTGCGATCGGTGACTCTGTCATGCTTGCTGCTTCCGAGGCACTTAGTGAGCGTTTCCCCGGCGTTAGCATCGACGCTGCTATCTCCCGCCACTATTCGGCAGCCCTGCCCGTGGTTCAGGGGCTGAAGGATTCCGGGCAGTTGCGCTCCACCGTATTTATGGGCTTGGGCACCAACGGAGCTACGTTTGAGGGCCAAATGGACGAGCTCATCGACATCGTTGGCTCCGAGCGCACACTGGTCCTCGTGTTGCCTTACGGTGAGCGCGATTGGATGGGGCCGGCGCGCGCCGAAATCATCGAGGCCGCAACGACGCACGACAACGTCTATATCGCAGACTGGTGCGGAGTAGCGCAGGAGAATCCTGCCATGCTTTACGACGACGGTGTCCACCCGCTACCCGAAGGCGCGCACCTGTACGCGGATGCTCTGTACGCTGCCCTCGAGCAGTACGCAGACGAGGAGAAGAACCTCACTACAGTGTGCTCCAGCTAAGCGACAAAGACCTAAGAATCACGAAAAGCCGCCCAGCTTCACAGCTGGGCGGCTTTTGTTTAAGCATGTGGTTTAGACCGAGAATTCAGCCATCTTATCCCACTCCGTCTTACCTGGAATGGAAGTATTGATGATGTCCGGGGTCTCCACCAGGTACTTCGGGAACTCCTCGCAGGAGCGCTTGAAGTGCTCGGTGTTGACGTGGTCGACGTCAGTGCCATCCTTGTAGGACTCAAGCAGCAGGAAGCGCTGCTTGTCTTCCGGATCGCGGAACCACTTGAAGTCGATGCAGCCGGGCTCTGCCTGGCATGCTTTGGTGTACCAGTCAATCTCGTCCAGGAAGGTATCCGCGTAATCGGGCTTAACGTGGAACTGTACGTTGATCAAAATCATGTGCCCCACTGTAACGCTCTCCACGAAAACGTGCAGAAGGCCCTGTCTGAGGCGGCAGGGCCTTCTGCTAGGGCGGCTTTCATAAACCGCGCGGCGGCTTAGTTGAAGAAGTACTCCGCTACGTAGACGTGGGTGCCATCAAAGGCCTGGGCTACGCCGAAACCGGTGCCATCGGTCTTGGTCACGGGCACGTCGCGGTTGAGCCAGTTCACGCGGTCCTTCGCTTCCGACTCAGTGAGCTTGTAGATGTTGCCGCTGCCCTCTTCCAGGTGGGTCAGGCCATCGCCAACATTATCTTGGAAGGTGACCTTGCCGGCCGCGGCCTGGTTTGCCCACTCCTGGGCAATGTTCTTGGCGTTGGCATCCTCGTGGTGGCCCTGCTTCAGCAGGTGGGCGTGGGTTGCACCAACGAGCTCATTTGCCACGGCCGGGGTCGGCTTCTTGATGAAGCCTGGCAGCTGGACGTTGTACTGCTTAGCCAGGTCATAAGCCTGCGCAGGCAGCTCGATCTCTAAAGAGTTGACCTGCTCAACGGCCTGGGAGGACAGCTGGTTCAGTTCCTGCGGCTGTGCGGAGGAAAAGTTGACCGGGGCGGCCTGGGCCGCGGACACCGACAAAGCGGCGCTAAGGGATGCTGCCACGGCGGCAGTAGCGGACAGGCGGGAAACACGACGGAAGGAATTCATGCCTTCCACCGTGCCATACAACTGCGAGCGCAGTGAAGGTCTGATCGGCTCTAGGGGATTTTCGATACCACTTTGTTATCCCCTGCCGGCGTCAGCGCCACGACGTGAAAGAATGACCGAAGGCTAGCTTTCACAATTATTCGAAAGGTTGATCACTGTTGCTGGACGTCTTAACCGGCTTCGCCATCATTTTTGTGGTTATCGGGGTGGGCTTCTTCTTGGCTCACCGAGGCGTTATTGGCGAGGGCGAGGCGCGCCTGCAGTTCAACCGCACAGCGTTCTGGGCAGCCACCCCGGCGCTGATATTTTCCAGCGTGGCCACCTCAGATACCTCTGCCTTCACCTCTCCCGTTGTCGCTGTCATTGCGATTGCTTCAGTCACCACGATGGCACTGTATGGTCTACTCAGCGCACTGTTCTTCCGTCGTAGCGGAGCAGAAACGATGGCCGGTGCGGCAGCGGCAAGCTATTACAACTCCGTCAACATTGGACTGCCCATCGCGACCTATGTCATCGGTGATGCCACCTTTGTGGTGCCAGCACTCGTACTCCAGATGGCGGTACTCTCCCCCTTCATCATCGCCGGCCTCAACGCTCAGGGGACAAGCCTGCGTTCGATCGCCAGCTCCGTGGTTTCCGGGCTTACGGCACCTGTCGTCATCGCGGCCATCGCTGGCTTCATCGTTTCTGCGGCTGGCTGGCAGGTCCCCGATGTCATCATGGCGCCCCTCGAGATCCTCGGTGGTGCTTCCATTCCGATGATCCTCATGAGTTTCGGAGCCTCCCTTACAGGTAAAGGGTTGCTGACCAACGACCGCCTGCCGACGATTACCGCCACGGTTCTTAAGCTCATTGCCATGCCAGCCATCGCCTTAGCGGCAGGCCTAGCCTTGGGGCTGAGCGGCAACGAGCTTTACGCAGCGCTCATCTTGGCCGCGCTTCCGACCGCGCAGAACGTCTACAACTATGCCGCGACCTACCAATCGGGAGAAACGGTGGCGCGCGATACGGTCTTCCTCACCACCTTCCTCTCCCTGCCGGCCATGCTGGCTATCGCCGGGTTCTTTGGGTAGGGCTAGGCCAAACCGTCAAGCACTAGCCTTCGAGCTTCCCCCCCAGCTCCAGCCACTCCATCTCGAGTTCTTCGCGCTCGGCGGCAACGGCTTTGAGCTCGGTGTCGAGCTTCGCTAGCTCACCACTTTCCCCCTCACCAGAGGACATCTTCTCCGCGGCTTGTGCCATCTTTTCATTCAGCTTCGCGGTCTTGTCGTCGAGCTTGCTCATCTTGCGTTCCAGCGCATTCATTTTCTTGGTCAGCTCGCGCTCTTCCTGAGAGCTCAAACGCTTGGTCGGGGCGGCTTCCGCGCTTTGTTCGTCGGTGTTCTTGGAGCTCTCCCCCAAGTCGAGAACGCCGCGGGCGGTGGCAGCTTCCATTTCTTGGCGGCGACGCAAGTATTCCTCAATGCCTCCCGGCAGGTTGGTGAGCTTGCCATCCCCAAACAGCGCATACGTGTTATCGGCGATGCGCTCGATGAGGTAACGATCGTGGGAAATCACCACCAGGGTGCCGGGCCACGAATCTAGAAGAGACTCCAGCTCCTGAAGAGTATCGATGTCGAGATCGTTCGTGGGCTCGTCGAGAAGCAGCACATTCGGCTCTGCCATGAGCACGCGGGTCAGCTGCAGGCGGCGGCGCTCACCACCGGAAAGATCGCCGACCGGCGTGCGCTGGCGCTTGGCGGAAAAGCCCAGGCGTTCAGCCAGCTGAGAGGCGGAGAGCTCCTTCTTTCCCAGGTGGACGTAGGTGGCGACGTCCTCGACGGCGTCGAGAAGCCGGCGCTGCGGATCCAAGTCATCGAGTTCTTGGCGAAGCCAGCCCAGCCGCACGGTCTTGCCCTCGATGCGCTTGCCGGCGGCGAGCCCTACTTCACCCGCAAGGGCGCGCAGCAGCGTGGTCTTGCCCGAACCGTTAACACCGACGAGGCCGATGCGCTCGCCCGGCGCCAGCCGCCAGGTGAGGTGATCCACCAGCGTGCGGCCATCCGGGGTTGTGACCTTGGCATCCTCAAGCTCAATGACGACGCGCCCCTGGCGCTGCTTAGAGAAGGCCATGAGCTCAACCTTGTCACGCGGCGCAGGAACATCCGCGATGAGTGCCTCAGCCGCCTCAATGCGGTAGCGCGGCTTCGAGGTACGGGCCGGTGCCCCGCGGCGCAGCCACGCCAGCTCTTTGCGCGCCAAGTTCTGCCGGCGCTGCTCGATAGCATCAGCTTGGCGGGCACGCTCGGCGCGGGCAAAGGTCCAGTCGTTATAGCCACCCTCGTAAGCATCGACGACACCATCGTGCACCTCCCAGGTCGTGGTGGCGACGGTGTCGAGGAACCAGCGATCGTGCGTGACGACGACGACCGCCAGCTTGCGCGAAAGCAAGTGGCTGGCCAACCATTGCACGCCTTCGACGTCAAGGTGGTTGGTCGGCTCATCGAGCACCACAATATCGAGGTCTTGAACAAGTGCGGCGGCCAGGTTGACGCGGCGGCGCTCACCACCAGAGAGCGAGCCCACAGGGGTGTCTAGCCCTAGGTCAACGATGCCGAGGCCACCGAGGACATCGCGCACCTTGGCATTAGACGCCCATTCGAATGTCTCCAACCCAAGCGGCTCGATGATGACCTGGGCGATGGTGAGCGACTCCTCCAGCTCAAAGCGCTGGGTTACCACCGCCATGCGCAAATCCGAATTGTGGGACACACGGCCCGAGTCCGGGGATTCGATGCCGGTGAGAACTTCCAGCAGCGTGGTTTTGCCGCCGCCGTTGACGCCGACGATGCCGATACGATCACCGGTTTGCACGCCGAGGGAGACCCCGTCCAGCAGGGTCTTGAGACCAAAGGACTTGGTTACATTTTCAAGGTTAATGAGGTTCGCCATATCGAGAGTTCATCTTAGTGTCTCAGCGTGGCTGAACGAAGAACGCAGCCGCTGCCCCTACAACAGGGTGGCGCCTGACGCCGGTCCCGTGGTTACTAGGCCATTGGTGCCGCGGTTATCGGCGCAGACCTGGGCCACTACTTCCTGCGCGGTCTCCTCATCTTCACAGAGGAAGGCACAGGTTGGCCCAGAGCCGGAGACAATCCCCTTGAGGGCGCCGGCGGCCTCACCAGTATCAAGAATCTTGCGCAGGTCTGGGCGTAGTGAAAGGGCTGCCGGTTGGAGGTCGTTGTGCATCACCGCGGCGAGCTCGCGAGGGTTGCCGCCCACGAGGGCTTGCCCCACGGCTTCAGTGTCGAGATGTGGTGTGCTTCCCCGGCCGGCAGCGCGCAATTCGTCCAGCTTGCGGAAGACAGAGGGCGTTGACAAGCCCTCCACATTGGTGATGATTGCCCAGATATAGCGCCCACGCGAGAGCATCGGCATCAAGAGCTCGCCGCGCCCGCGCCCCAAGGCCGTGCCACCCATGAGGGTAAAGGGAACGTCGGAACCCAGCTCCGCGGCAAGCTCGTAGAGCTTCTCCATACTGAGCGGCTCGCGGCCAAACTCGGTACTCAACGCCTGATTAGCCAGAAGCAGGGCTGTGGCGGCATCGGCAGAACCGCCGGCCATGCCGCCGGCGGCCGGGATACTCTTTTCCATCGTGAGCATTCCAGCGGCCGGCAGCATGAGGTTCTGTGCCACCAATTCCACCGCGCGCCATGCCAGATTCTCGGTCGTTGCCGGAACGCCCTTCGCATGGTTGCCGGTGACTTCCACGGTGCTTCCCTCGCTCCAGCGGTAGCTCACGCGATCGTGCACGTCGAGAGACTGGAAGACGGTAGCCAGCTCGTGGAAACCATCCGCGCGGGCCTCACCGACGCCCAAATGTAGGTTGACCTTGGCATGGGCGCGCGCCTGCCAAAGCTGCGGGGACTCGTTTACCGTCTTGCTCATGAGACTTCCGCCAATCGAACGAAGTCCTCCACGCCCAGCTTCTCACCGCGCAGGCGCGGATCGATTTCCGCCGCGCGTAACGCTTCCTCTGCTGCCGCGGCGGAACCATAAAAGCCCGCTAAGGCGGCGCGAAGCGTTTTGCGGCGTTGGGCAAAGGCGGCGTCGATCAGCGCAAAGAGCCGTGGTCGCAGCTCCTCGTCGAAAGGGCGGGTGCAGTCGATACGCACCAGTCCTGACTCGATCTTGGGTGCCGGCCAAAACACGTTCTTGCCAATCGTGCCGGCTTGGCGGACGGGGCCATAAAAAGATGCTTTCACACTAGGTATGCCATAGACCTTGCTGCCCGGCGCGGCGGCGAGGCGCTCAGCTACCTCCAGCTGCACCATGACCAGAACACGGCGAATCGATGGGTAGACCTCCAACAGGTGGAGCAGCACCGGCACGGCCACGTTATAGGGCAGGTTGGCCACCAAGGCGGTCGGCTCCCCCAGCTCCCCCGCCTCAACGGTGAGTGCATCCTTCTCCACCACGGTGAGGCGCTCCGCAAAGTCGCCCGCCCGCGCGGCCACAGTGTCTGGGAGCTTGCCTGCCAGACGCGGGTCAATCTCGACTGCCGTGACGTGCTCCACCTCTCCCAACAGCCCCAAGGTCAGCGAACCCAGACCAGGGCCGACTTCCACCACGCGATCCTCCGAACTCAGGTCCGCAGCGGCAACAATACGCCGGATGGTGTTGGGGTCATGGAGAAAGTTCTGGCCCAGCTTCTTCGTCGGCGTCACATCGAGCTCAGCGGCGAGCTCGCGGATTTCCACCGGGCCTAGCAGGTGGAGTTGTGTCATGTCATCCAGACTAATACGCGCGGCTCGGAAGCTTTAGCGCAGACCAAGCTTCGAGGTGCAGGCGGGCCATGCACCCCAGCCCTGTGCGGCCTGAACCTTCTGGGCCACAGCAATCTGCTGCTCGCGGGAGGCCTGCCATGCCTGCGGGGCGTACTCGGTTCCGCCAAAAGCAGCCCAGGTCGACGGGGTGAACTGCAGACCACCGGAGAAACCGTTGCCGGTGTTGATGGACCAGTTGCCGGTAGCTTCACACTGCGCCAGGGCATCCCACACGGAGCCCTCGGCAACGGCCGGGGCGGTGGACTTGGGCTTGGTGCCGCGCGCGATCACGGCGGCGACGGCCTCATTGCGGACGTCTTCCTTGATGATCTCGTTGGACTCTTCCTTACCGTTGACCTTCACAATCTTGCGGGTCACGGTACGGGAACCAGGGGTGCCTTCCTCGCGGACTTCCTCGGTTCCCTCTTCCAACTCAGGATCGTCGACAAAGTCGGCGGGGGCATCGAAGTCTTCGGTCTTTTCTTCCTCGGAAATCTCGACGCGGTCCACAGTGATGGCCGTGCCGGCCTTAACCGGGGTATCCAACGCTGGGGATACTCGGTCATCCTTGCCCACGGAAATTCCACGGGCTTCCAGCACGTCTTCCACGGTTTTAGCGGCAACGCTGGCGTAGGAGACGGAACCGCCGTCAGAAATCTTGATGATCTTCGGGGACGTAACCTCAAGGTTCATGCCCTCAGTCACCGTTTCATCCTCCTTCACGGTCTTGGAGCCGGAAGTGATGGCAGCTCCCGGGGCGATACCATCGAGGCCGCCCAATAGGTCAGAGACCGTGAGTTCAGTGGAGGAAAGCTGCTTTTCAACACCATCGATGGTCACCGCAACCGGCTTAGCGGTACGAACGGTGATCGAATCACCGTCGGAAACCTGCTCTGACAGCGCGGGATAAACAACGTCTTCTCCCCCGACGTTGACGCCCGCAGCTTCGAGAGCGGCGTTGACATCGCCAGCGAAGGTAGCCAGCTCGGTGGTCTCACCATTGACGTCGAGCGTGATGTCCTTCTGGGCACCAACGGCAACAACACCACCCACGGCAAGGGTGCCGAGCACACCGCCGGTGGCCATGCGCAGCGGCAAGGAGCGGGAGTTATTGATTCGCTTGATCTGCTTCTTCGGGGACATAAACCTTTACTCGTCTCTGCGATGCTGTGTGCACGAAAGGCAGCTTCCTACCTTTGGCACCTGTCATGGCGCACTCTGGGCGCGCCGGCCGGCAACATCAAGGCCGGACTAACTTTGAATAACGATACGGTAACAGAACTCAACGATCGAGACGTATTTACACGCCAGGACCACTAGCAACACACTTGCCACAACAAGCACGCACGCCACCTATGAGCAGCACTTTTGCGTTGGGTGAGAATCGTCACACTCCGAAGACCTGCGCGAAGGTATCAGTCACCTCGGCAGCCAAATCCTCCACCTTTTGACCGCGCGCTTCGGCCACGCAGCGATAGGTGTGTCCGATCAAGGATGGTTCGTTGCGCGCACCGCGGAAAGGCTCCGGTGTCATATACGGCGCATCCGTCTCAATGAGCAGTTGGCCGGCTGGGGCAAGCGCTGCGGCCTGGCGCATTTCTTCGTTGCGCTTGAAAGTCACATTGCCAGCGAAGGAAAGAACATAACCGCGCTCAAGGGCTTCTTTGGCTACCTCCAACGTTGAAGAGAAACAGTGCAACATCACCTTCGGCGCCTGGGCGCACTCCCCCAGTACGCGCATAAGATCTTCATCTGCCTCACGATTGTGGATCATCAGTGTCTTGCCCACCTTCGCCGCCAACTCGGCGTGCCAGCGCAGCGCTTCCTCTTGGACCTCAAGGGGTGCGGTGCGCTCCGGCTCGTGGTGAATCCAGTAGGTATCCAACCCCGTTTCCCCAATGGCCACGCAGCGTGGGGCCGCTGCCATCTCGATCAGGCGCGCGCGGGCGGCCTCATCGAGTTCTTGAGCCTTCGTCGGGTGAATCGCGCAGGCCGCATACACGTTGTCGAACTCGTGTGCTGCGGCCAAAGCCTTCTCCGCCTCGGCCAAACCATCACCCACGGTGACGATGCGCTCAACTCCAGCAGCATGAGCGCGGGCAACAAGGTCAGCGTCGGCGTCGCGGCAGGAGGCGAGGTGCGTATGGGCGTCGATAAGCTGGCTCATACCTTCGGCGGGCACGGGCGTGGGGCGTGGCTTCTTCTTAGACATGGCTGCGAGTGTAGTCACCGACTTAGGCCAGCCCCTAACGCTGAGCTATCAAGTTGCATGAGAAGTTCGGCTTTGCCACTGTAGGAACGTTAAAAGAAGTCAGCCGCAAAGCTGGGCGCTGGATAGACCTCACCCACTTGCAACTCATGGTTTAAGGAACATCATGCACGTTCGTCCCGCAGAGCTTGCCGACGCCCCCGCAATCTCCGCCATCTACAACTCTGCCTCCGCCGCGAAACCAGCTACCAACCTGGTGACATGGCAAGAATCCGTAGAAGACCGCGAAAAGTGGCTGGCGCAGATGGACAAGGAAGGCTATCCGGTCTATGTCGCCGTCGATGACGATGAAATCGTTGGCTGGGCCGCCTACTTCCAGTTTGTCACCCCGGCTATCTACTACGGCACGGCGGAGGACTCTATCTATATTGCGGAGTCTGCGCGCGGCATGGGCGTGGGCAGCGAGCTCATGGACACGCTCATGGATCACGCGAAGGAAAATGACTACGTGGAGACGATGATTACCTACATCGTGGACACCAACGAGTCCTCCATTGCCCTGCATAAAAAGTTCGGATTTGTGGAAACCGGCCGCATGCCCAATATCCACACCAAAGATGGCGTCCGCCTCGGTCTGGTACACCTGCAACGCGACTTCGACCGCCCCTAAAACGGCTTGATTGCCGCCCCACCCCAGTGTCGGCACTGTCTTACGCCCCGCCTCAGTGACGGCACTGCCATTGTTGCCAAAGATCTGGCCAGATCTTGAGGCAAAGCGGGAAACTTTGGCAACAACGGCGACTTCGGCTTAAACAACTTATCCTGCGCTACGCGGTCACAGACGGCAAACGTGTTAAGCCGACGCTGCCTGAAGCGGCACAATATCGTCCAACTCAGCAAGAATTTTGTCTTCTGCGACATCCAAGTCGTAGTGAGTCTGCAGCCCGAGCCAAAATTGTGGGGACATTCCAAAGTACTTGGCAAGGCGAAGAGCCGTATCGGCGGTAATAGCCCGCTTTCCGTGGACGATTTCGTTAATACGTCGAGGCGGGACCCCTATCGAAACAGCGAGTTTGTGTTGGGTAATCCCCATGCCCTTGAGAAAGTCCTCCATAAGGATTTCACCTGGGTGCACCGGGGGGAGCTTGTTAGTGGTAGTCAACGATCTCAACCTCCTCTGGCCCTAAAGCGGTCCACCGGAAGCAGATCCGCCATTGGTCATTGATACGAATACTATATTGACCCCGCCGATCGCCCTTCGAAGCTTCGAGCCTATTTCCTGGAGGAATCCGAAGCTCATCGAGCCTCTGAACGTAGCCCAATTGCCTCAGCTGGCGAAGAGCTACCGAGTGAATACGTGAATCAATCGAGAGCACCCTCTCTCGATTCCATAGACGCTCAGTGGCCCTATCCGCGAACGACTGAATCATAAACGCACCATACCCCCTTATAACGCAACACGTCAATAACGCGAGACGTTAACTCTATCTAACGTTGTAACCCAAAAGCTACCCCAACTGTCGAGAACCGGCTAGGCAGCGAGCTCGTCGTCGATGTAGACACGCGTCGTCGCACGCAGGCCCGCGACTAGCATGCACAAGCTGAGCACCATGAGTCCAATAAGCACAGCGGTCCAATCGCCGGTGGCCCCGCGCACCACTCCCACGGACAGCGGTACCAGGCCCGCTAGGATGTAGCCGCCCGGCTGAACGAAGCCGGACAACCGCGCGGTCGTCAGCGCGCTCCGCGTGCGGGCGGTGAGCAGCGCCAGCGCCAGCGGGAAACACATGCCGCCGATCCCCATGAGGCTGGCCCAGGCCAGCGGGGCGGCGTCCGCAGCCACGAGAACCCCACCCCACCCAGCGCATGTGCATAGCGCCAGCACAATAGGTACGGGTGTGAGGCGGTCCAAGCGAGAAATGAGCCACGGCATGACAACGCCGCCGGCAATGTTGAAGACACCGATGACGGCAAGTGCCACACTGGCGGTGTTCTCGCTCACGCCCTTCTCCAGCAGCATGCGTGGCAGCCACCCCATTTGAACATAAGCCATGGAGGACTGCAGCCCGAAGAAAAAGAGCATGGCCACCGCCGTGGGCGACGTGTACATGGGCTTCGGCGCGCCCGCGCCATCAACCGTTCCGTGGGCGACGTCCCTTCCAGCTTGCGGAAGGACCACTATCCAAGCCACTAACTGGGCAATGGCGGGAAGACCCCAGATCCACAACGCACCTTGCCACGATTTTTGTGTCACCGCGGACAGCGGGCCGAGGGCGCTGGACACGCCCAACATCGTGGTATAGGTGGTCATCAGCGCCACCAGCGTGCGGCCCGACCCATGCTGCTTGATCCATGCGGGAAGCAGCACATTTGCCAGCGCGATGCCGGCAACAACGCATAGGGTAAGCGCTACGAAAAGCGAAAAGCTACTTACCCATGGACGCAGGCCAAGCCCCACGACCAAGGCCACCGTGCCGCCGGCCAAGGTACGGCTTAGCCCCACGCGGCGCGCGAGGGGAACCGCTGCCAACCCCATGGCGGCAAAACACAGCCCCGGCAGCGCGGTCAACAAACCCGCCTGGCCGGAGCTAATCCCGAAGAAGTCCTGGATCTGCCCCAGCACCGGTGCCACGGAGGCAATGCCCGAGCGCAGGTTTAGCGCGGTCAGACAGACAACGACAAAGAGTAGGACGGGCGCCAGGGAGCGCCGAAACGCCGAGCCCACGCCTTTACTTCTGAACCGGGGCCCACTCTGGGCCGGTCTCACCGAGCTCCGGATCGAGTTTAGCCACCAACGGCTTCGGCTTCTGCAGCGCAGTACCCGGAGTAATGTCGACACGCTTCCACGCAGCCTGCTGCGCCGAGTAGTCACCGGTGATGATCGGGTAGGGATGGTTCTCCGGCGGGAGGTCTACGCCAACGAGCTCGACCGGCATATCATCGACCACGTCCTCAATGCGCGGCTGTGCGGCCCAGACGCCCTCACGCCCCAGGGTCTCGTGCACTTTCTGTGCGGTGAAGGGTAGGAACGGAGTCAGCATCACGTTGCAGTCGGAGACCACCTGCAGTGCGGTCCACAACACGGTGGCCAGACGCTCCCGCTGAGTCTCATCCTTGGCCAGCTTCCACGGCTCCATCGCAGCAACGTAGGCATTGGCCTCGCCGACGACGTGCATGATGGCGGTCATGGCCTGCTTGAACTTGGACTGCTCGAGGAATTCCACGGCGGTGGTGAAGGTCTCCTCCGCCAGCGCCAGTATGTCCTTGTCTGCCGGCTCCAGCGCCGCAGGAGCCGGGACCTCGCCGAAGTTCTTGTGGGCCATCGACACCGTGCGGTTGACCAGGTTGCCCCAGCCGTTCGCAAGCTCGTTGTTGATGCGGCGCACGAACTCATCCCAGGTGAAGTCGGTGTCGTTGTTTTCCGGGCCAGCCACGGCAATGAAGTAGCGCAGCGCATCCGGGCCGAACTCCTCCAGGAAGTCCTTGACGTAGATAACGACGCCCTTGGAGGAGGAGAACTTAGAACCAGACATGGTCAGGTATTCCGAAGACACAATCTCCGTCGGCAGGTTGAGCTCACCATAGGTGTGCAGCTCACCGCCCTTGGAGCCTTTGCCCGCGTAACCCAAGAGTTCCGCTGGCCAGATTTGGGAGTGGAAGGTGATGTTGTCCTTGCCCTGGAAGTAGTAGTGACGCGCCTGCGGGTTCTGCCAGTAGTCCTTCCAGGCCTCCGGGTTACCGGTACGGTGGGCCCACTCGATGGAAGAAGACAGGTAACCAATCACCGCGTCGAACCACACATAGAGCTTCTTCGCGCCGTTGTCCTCCCAGCCTTCCACCGGGATGGGAATACCCCAGTCGATATCGCGGGTCATGGTGCGCGGGCGCATATCCTCCAGCAGGTTAAGGGAGAACTTGAGGACGTTCGGGCGCCAATCCTCACGGGTCTTCAGCCACTCTTCGAGGACGTCCTTGACCGCAGGCAGGTCCAGCAGGAAATGCTCGGTATCGATGAACTCTGGGGTTTCACCGTTGATCTTGGACACCGGGTTGATGAGATCTACCGGATCGAGCTGGTTGCCGCAGTTATCGCACTGGTCACCGCGCGCGCCTTCGGCGCCACACAGCGGGCAGGTGCCCTCGATATAACGGTCGGGCAAGGTACGGCCCGTGGACGGCGAAATAGCGCCTTGGGTGGTCTCCTTAAGCATGTAGCCGTTCTCGTACAGCCCCTTGAACAGCTCCTGCACCACGGCGTAGTGGTTGCGGGTGGTGGTGCGGGTAAAGAGATCATAAGACAGGCCGAGCCCAGCCAGATCAGTGACAATCTGACGGTTGTAGCGATCCGCCAGTTCACGAACCGTCACGCCTTCCTTATCCGCTTGCACGAGCAGCGGGGTGCCGTGCTCGTCGGTACCGGAAACCATGAGGACGTCGTTGCCACGCATTCGCTGGAAGCGGGCGAACACGTCGGAAGGAACGCCGAAACCCGCCACGTGTCCGATGTGGCGGGGTCCGTTGGCATAGGGCCAAGCAACATTAACGACAACTGTCTCAGTCATGGCCTCTACTCTATCGAACACCCCCTCACCGGCAATGCAGTGAGGGGGTGTATCAGAGAAATGCTCGCGCCAGAACTAGCTCTTGTTGCTGTGCTGGCGGCGGCGGGCCTTGAAGGCCTGTTCGCGCTGGAACTCGCGGTGCAGGCGACGCTCACGCGCCAGCTTGCGCTGGAAGGCCTGGGACTCGCGGTACTCGCGGTAAATCACGTCGTTACTCAAGTCCTTGAAAATAGCGAACATGAGTCCAACGAGGATAAAGAGGAATGGCAGTGCTGCCACGATGGTGACGTTCTGCAGGTTCGATAGGGAATCCTCGCTCGACAGCAGCAGGGTCAGGCCGACGGCTGCAGTGAGCACACCCCACGCTGCGGATAGCCACGGCTTAGCGGTGGTTGCACCGGACTGGGACATCGAGCCCATGACTGTCGACGCCGAGTCGGCCGACGTAATAAAGAACGTAGCCAGCAGCAGAGCGGCAACGATGCCTGCAATGAAACCACCAGGCAGGTTCTGCAAAAGGTTGAACAGCTCCTGCTCGGCAGATTCACCGGAGATAGAGTTGCCCTTCTGCTCCATGTGAATAGCGGTACCACCGAAGATGGCAAACCACACAGTGGAGACACCAGCCGGGACGAGAAGCACGCCAACGCAGAACTCGCGGACGGAACGACCACGGGAAATGCGGGCGAGGAACATACCCACGAACGGCGACCAGGAAACCCACCAAGCCCAGTAGAAGATGGTCCACGTCGACAGCCACTCACCAGCAGTTCCGTTGTCAGACTCGGCGGTACGAGCGATCATCTCAGTGAAGTTCGCCAGATAGTTACCAATGGAACCCGGAATCTGGTTCAGGATCGACACCGTGGGGCCAAAAATGAACACGAAAATGGCCAGCAGAGCCGCCAGAACCATGTTGGTGTTGGACAGGTACTGAATGCCCTTACCCACGCCGGACATGGCAGATAGAAGGAAGGCCAAGGTCAAAACGAGAACGATGCCGATGACGACCTTCTGAGTCGGGTTCTCAATGATTCCGGAGGCTTCCAACCCGGCCTGAATCTGCATAGCGCCCAGTCCCAGTGAACATGCGGTACCGAAGACTGTGGCAAAGATGGCCAAGATATCAATGATCTTGCCAACGAAGCCATCGGCCGCGCGCTGACCGATCAGTGGCACGAAGGCTTGACTTAACAGCTGCTTACGGCCGATACGGAAGGTGGAATAGGCAATGGCGAGACCCACGATGGCATATACAGCCCACGGGTGCAGGGTCCAGTGGAACATGGCCGTGGCCATCGAAGTTCCTACCTCGTGCTCGCTATGGCCTGGGACACCGTTCTTAAAGTAATTAAGTGGCTCGGATGCGCCGTAGAACATCAAGCCGATGCCCATGCCGGCCGCGAACATCATCGCAATCCAAGAGACCGTGGAGAATTCCGGCTCTTCGTTGATCTTGCCCAAGCGAATGGTGCCGAACTTAGAAGCAGCAATGCAAATAACAAAAATAACGAAGATGGTCCCGAAGAGCACATAGGCCCATCCAAAGTTATTCACAACAAAGCTCAGCGCGTTACCAGAGAAGGAAGCAAAGCTCTCCGGCGCTGCCAAGCCCCATGCCACGATGGCAGCGATGAGCAGACCGGCGAACCCCACAATGGTCCAGTCAATCGGTGAATCGATGCCGCCGGGCCCAAACTCGTCGGTTTCTTCTTGTTCTTCTACTGGGGTAGCTGCAGCCGCAGGATCGAACGCCTTGTTGGTGAGCATATCCTGGAGCTGGCTCGTGGCTGAGGATGCCTCGAGGCGCTCGTCGACAGTGCGGTAGTCCTCCACCGCCGCCGGCGAGCTCTGTTCTTGGGAGGCAGCCGAAGACACCTCCGTGTCCTTCACATTGTCTGAATTGGTCGAGTCTGTCATACCTACCGACCTTGGTGCTGTCTCATCAACTAGTCAAACTAAATCAGAAACAAAAAGACTATTCGCCACATGCATTTCGGGCATATAGCGTTCCTCAAGCATCTGTCACGAGCTTCTTTACGCGACCGTTATTCCACTGCAACTGCCGGTTCTGTACCGCAACTGTGCAGCTTGCCAGCTTGTTCGAAGGCATTTCGGAGATATGACACCCCTACCACGCATGCCGCGGCCACGCCGGGCGACATAACGATGCCATAACGATTCCCGCGAAAGAGACGGCCATCACTTGTTCTTATTCGTGCAGCTCAGCCACGGGCCGCAAGGTAGGCATCATAAAGCTCACGATTGGACCACGCCGTTCCCGCGGCGGCTTGCTTGCAGGCATCCTTGGCCCGCACGCCGCGTTCAACCTCTGCGCGGACCTGCTCCACGAGGGTCTCCAACGACACGGGTGCGGCATCACCGCCCTCGATCACTACGGTGATCTCACCCCGCGCATTCTCTTGCGCCCATTCGGCAAGCTCGCCCAAGCAACCACGCTTAATCTCCTCATATGTCTTCGTCAGCTCGCGGCACACTGCAGCGCGACGGTCGGCGCCGAGGATCTCTGAGGCGTCGCCAAGCGTCTGCGCCAAACGGTGTGGGGACTCGAAGAAAGCAATAGCGCGCTGCTCCCCCACCAAGGACTCGAGCCACGCCTTACGCGGGCCGGGCTTGCGCGGCGGGAAAGCATCGAAGAGAAAGTGGCCTACCCCTAAGCCCGACAGGGCGAGGGCAGTCGGCACCGCAGAGGGCCCGGGGAAACACGTCACGGGCACGCCCGCCTCCACGGCGGCGGTCACGATGGAGTGCCCCGGATCAGAAACTACCGGCATGCCGGCATCCGACACGACAAGTACGGTTCCCGTCTGGGCAGCGGCGACCAACGTGCGTGAGCGCTCCTCCTCGTTGTGGTCGAAGTTGGAGACCACCTTGCCGCGGATTTCTACTCCTAACGCCTGGGCCAAGTTGCGGACACGGCGAGTATCCTCCGCGGCAATCACATCTGCGTGGCCCAAAGCGTGCATGAGACGGGCGGAAGCATCACCGGGATTTCCCAGCGGGGTGGCGGCGAGGATGACACCGCGGGGCAGGGGTTCAAGCTGAAGACTCATACTCCCCAGCATTGCACATGCAAGCTAGACTCTTCCGGGTGAGTACCGCAACCCCTACAGATCGATCTGGCCGCCGCAAGCGCACGCGCCCCTCCGCCACGCGTGGCGCCCATACCCGGCCGGCACCGCCTGCCCCTCGGCCCTACACCTGGACCCGGGCCGACTCGATCAGCACTGCGATCATTGGTGTCTTGGCTTTTCTCACACGATTCATTGGTCTGGCTGCTCCGGTTTCTGAAGGCACACCCGTCTTCGACGAAAAGCACTACGTTCCGCAGGCCTGGGACATGGTCACCAGCTGGCACAACCTCTTCCTCGGCGGTATTGAATCTAACCCGGGCTACGGCTTGGTTGTGCATCCGCCGCTGGCCAAGCAGATCATCGCGATATCAGAAGCGCTTTTCGGCTATACCCCACTGGGATGGCGGGCCATGGCCGCGCTTTTCGGAGTGGGCACAGTAATGCTCACCATGGCGCTGGCTCGCCGCTTGTCTGGTTCGTGGCAGGTGGGATTCCTGGCTGGCCTGCTCGCCGTGTGCGATGGCGTACTGCTCGTAGCCTCCAAATTCGGAATGCTCGACATCTTCCAAGTCTTCTTTGTGGTTGCCGCCGCGTGGGCTTTGGCGCGGGATCACCAGCAGATGCGTGAGCGCCTCCACGCCGCCTTCGTGTCGGGGACCATGGGTGACTCCGACTTCGGGCCCCGTTTTGGGTTCCGGTGGTGGCGTTTTACGGCCGGCGTTTTCCTGGGGCTGACGTTGTCGGTCAAGTGGTCCGGCCTGTACTACATCATGTTCTTCGGTCTGATGAGCGTTTTCTCGGACCTCGCGCTGCGCCGCCTCTACGGCGTGCGCCGCTACATCGTGGGCACGCTGGTACGCGATACGCCAGCGGCCCTCGCCTCGATCGTCGCGGTTCCTGTGGCACTGTACACCTGGTCTTGGCGTGCGTGGTTCGCTGATGAAACCGCTGTTTACCGCCACGCCAAAGTAGACGGCACTATTGAAGAGGGCTCTTGGTTGCTCCATCTCCCCGAGCCACTCGCCGGCTGGTTTTACTACCACTCTTCCGTGTTGGAGTTTCATGCCTCTTTGACAACCTCCGGTGGGCACAGCCACCCCTGGGATTCCAAGCCGTGGGCTTGGTTGGTGGCTGCACGCCCTATCCTCTACTACTCCGCCACGGACATCTCCTGCGGGGACGGCAACTCCTGCCGCAAGATGCTGTATCTCTTTGGCACTCCCGCCATCTGGTGGCTGGTCATCCCAGCTGTGCTGTGGGGCCTGTGGTCCCTGCTCGTTCGCCGCAACCGCGCCTTCCTCATCCCGCTCGTGGGTGCCGCGGCGGGATTCCTGCCCTGGCTGGCCGTTTTCGACCGTCAAATGTATTTCTTTTACGCCACGGCGTTCATCCCATTTGTCATCGTGCTGATATCTCTGGCCTTGGGACAAATGATTGGGCGCGGCCGTGTTGTGCAGTGGCGCTGGCTCACAGGACTCTTTGGTACCGCGATGCCCTTGGGTACCTTCCTCACGGTGTGTTACGCCGCGCTCGTGGTGGCGATGTTCGCCTACTTCTCCCCGATTCTTTATGGATACCTCATACCGGATTCGTGGTACAGCTCCATGATGTGGCTGCCATCTTGGTCCTAACGCGGGCTAGCGGACAACGTCCGGTAAATATCCCGCAGCAGGAATCCCCGGTCCGCCGCCCAGGCCCAGCCCAAGCTGGCGGTGGCCAAGCCCGTGCCGATGAGGATATAAACCTGCCCCGCGGCGACGCTGCCCAGGGCAAAATCGCGCATGGTAAAACCGCACAGGAATGCGAACATCGTGCACGCTACCGGCAACAATCCAGGTGCCGAAGCGGGGCGCCATGCCGCAAAAGCCAAGCCACTTGCAAGGCCGAAACGCAGCGCCGCAGCCTCCATCAGCAGGTGCGCGCGCCCTGGGTCAGCCCCTTCCGCGAGGGTTCCTTCGCTCGATAAGGTGGTCAAACCTGAGGCACTAACAACGACCACGACCGCCCACACCAAAAACGCCAGGGACAACACTCCGAGGGATACTCGCGCCAACGTCAGCGACGCCTGCCGCGTGCTGGAAGCGCGCTGCCATTCCGGCTCCACGCCGGCGAGGATCACCTCAGACAAGTCTTGCGGCGGAACGCCTGCCGGTTCCACGAGGCTCAAGGAATGTGTTAGGGCTGCCGCCTTATCCCGGAAAGCCGCGCACTCGGGGCATCCCGATACGTGCGCTTCAATAACATCCGGTGAGAGCTGCGGGGCTTCCCCGTCCAGCTGTGCGGAAATGGCCGCCTGCACCTGCTCATGCGTCAGCACGGCTCAGCACCCCATCCACGCTGGCCCGGCCAGAGCCAAAAACGACAATCATGAGCAGCGACACGATGAGAACCAGCGGATACTCGACGCCACCATCGGCTGCAAAAAGGCCATTGCCCATGTGCACAAAATACAAAGCACAGGCCATGAGGAGAGCCAAAGCCCCCGCCACAAAGGTGGTGAGCAGGCCTACGACCAGCGCCGCGCCTCCCAGCATTTCTGCGAAGGCAGCCAAGTACGCGGAAGTATGCGGCTGCGGGACACCAAGTGCGGAAAACTGCCCGGTTATTTCATCCATTCCGCTAAAAAACATCTTGTCTACACCGTGCGCCACGAAGATGACTCCCAGTACCGCGCGGAAGATCAGGAGCGCGGCATCGCGTACGGCGGGTCTATTCATGGTTCATAGACTACCCTGGATGGCCACCTCTCTCCGAAAGGACTCCCTCCCAGCATGCACTTGTGGACTCCACTGGACACTCCCCTCGGCCGCCTCACCCTCGTAGGGTCCGCGCGAGGCTTATCGCAGGTGTATTTCCCTGACGAGGCCCCAAATCTCAACGGCCAGCGGCGCCTCACCGCTCGCTCAGATAGCGCCTGGTCGAGCGTTAAGGTTCTCGTCGCGGCCACCCAACAGATCACCGAATACTTCGCCGGCACGCGGCGAGACTTCGAGCTGCTACTCGACGTCCCTGCATCTCCTGACACCTTCCGCGCCCGAGCACAACGCGCGCTTCGTGATATTCCCTTCGGTGAGCGCTGGACCTATTCACGCCTTGCCTCCGCGGCTGGGAGCGCCCAAGCTGCCCGCGCCGCAGGCAGCGCCTGCGCCAGCAACCCTCTGCCTATCGTGGTGCCCTGCCACCGCGTCGTACCAGCAAGCGGCGGCTTGGGGTCTTACCGCGGGGGCGTTGCCGCAAAGCGGCTACTGCTGGAGCACGAAGCGGGGAACCAATGAGTAAGTATTACAGTCTAAAAAGGCATGACTAGTACACAAATGGCAAATGATACGAGACTTGTTTATGACGCGGCAGGGCTTGGCCGCCCCGCGTGGGCAATGACTTCCCCACTGCTCAAGGAGTATTACGACACTGAATGGGGCATGCCTGTCCACGAAGAATCCGCGCTGCTGGAACGCCTCTGTCTGGAAGGCTTCCAGGCAGGGCTGAGCTGGGAGCTAGTACTGCGCAAGCGTGATGCTTTCCGCGCTGCTTTCGTGGGGTTTGATGCGGACCTTCTGGCCAGCTTTGGTGAGGAGGAAGTCGAGCGTTTGATGAACAATCCAGGAATTATTCGCAACCGTCTCAAAATCAACGCGGTGCTCGCTAACGCGCGAGCCACGGTGGCCTTGCGCGAGCAGGGCGGGTTGGACGAATTCATATGGAGCTTCTTGCCTGAAGAAACCATCGCGCCGGAAAGCGAAGAAGATATCCCGAAATACACAAAAGAAGCCTTGGACATGTCCAAGGCTTTGAAGAAGGCCGGGTTCAAGTTCGTCGGCCCAGTGACCTGCTTTTCCCTCATGACGGCCATCGGGATGGTGGATGCCCACCTTCTGGGCTCACATCGCCGCGGGAGCTCGGGAGTGTGGTCGGCCTAGCGCTCAGCGCGCTTAGGCACAAGACACACTCGCGTGCCACTTAACCGACTCGCCGTGCCGCGAGATCATCACGCCGCTGGCGCGGGGAGGGATGGGGGCCGTCGAAACCACCGTCGGAATCATCCTCCGAGTACACCGGAAGGTAATCAAAATCCGGGCTTTCATCATCGATTTCCAAGATGAGGGCGCCCGGCCGGCGCAGGTTCGGCGGCAGCGACTCAGCAGGATTTTCCGCGTTGCGCACACCCAGGCGCGCACGGCGCAGGTGGTAGACGCGACGACGAAGTAGCTCCTGCTCGCGGCGCACTTGGGCGCGCAGCGCCACCAAGTAGACCGTGGTCACAACACCAGCGATGCCCGCCAACCACCACGTCCAACCGCCCACGACGATGCCCAGGCATACCGTTGCGACCACTGCCACGGCTAGGCCAATGAGCGTGCGCTGGCGGCGCTGGTAACGCGTGGCCGAAGCCTCCTTCTCCTTCACAGGATCCCAGCCGCCGCGGCCAAGACGGCGCTGCGCAAAGGCAACCTCTTCCGCGGAGAGCTCGGTATCGCTGCCATTGGTTTCAGGGTCCGCAGAGTTCGTATCTGCGACATCAATGCTCTCGCCGTCAACCGCTGTGGTCTCTTCCTGCTCCGGAGCATCATCAGCGCCGTCTGTTTCCTCGGCGCTGGAGTCCTCCGGCGTCTGGTCCAGAGAATCAATAGCTCCCGGGTACATCAAATCGACCGGAGAGGTATAGGAGTCATCCAAGCCGTAGGCATCTTCTGCGACACTAGCGTTGGCTGGAGCCGTGAAAACCTCGGCGGCGTTCGCTTCGACGCTCTCGATGTCATTATCGAGGTCGTGCTCTTTTTCGGCATCATGCTCAGGTTCCGCTGCTAGCTCGAAATCCTGTTCCGCATCTTCAGACTCAACAACTTCGCCGTCAATCGTGTCGGCGACATCTGGCTGCGCGGCAGCATCAGTCGCAGCGGTCTCAACAGGGCCGGATTGAGAATCCTCGCTGACTCCTTCGGCCTCGACCAGCTCGTAGTCTGCCTCCTCAGCACCAGCCTGCGCCTCTGCCTGGGAACTCATGCGGATATCTTCCTTACCCAAGCGCGGCTTACGGCGGCCCGGCACGGAGCCGGAATCGCCTTCGAAGAGCACGCGGGTCTCTTCAAAGGCCTCACCTGTATGGCTCATCGGGCGTTGCGAACGCAAAAGCAACGGGGCGAGGATGAAGAGCCACAACACGATTACGAGAATGATCGGCACGGCAGTCATCATGCGGCTGTGTCCCACTTTCAGGGGTCGACGAAAAAGGGAATATAACTAGGCCCCTACTCTAGCCGCCCAGCCCTGGCCTGTGGGCATCAACGAGCCCATAAATTACAAGGTTGTTACTTAAGTGAAAGCAGAGGTAGTTGACCAAAATATCGACCGGTTCAGCATTGGCTAAACACCGCTGAGGCGGCCCGTCGCACGCAAGCGCTCGACCGCCCCGGACGCAAAATCCTCACGGTTCAGTGCCAAGAAGTGGTGATCCCTCCACGCACCGTCGATATGCAGGTTGCGGCGCAGGAAGCCCTCATCCCGAAACCCGTTGCTGTGCAGTACCTTGCCGGAAGCAGGATTCTCCGGCAGATAGGTGGCCGTCACACGATGCAGCCCCACACGGTAAAAGGCATGGTCCACACCGAGAGCGCAGGCGGCAGTAGCCACCCCCGCGCCGTGTACCGCGGAATGAACCCAATAGCCAATCCAGCACTCGCTGACCCCTCCGTGCTGGATATTGCCTAAGGTCAACTGACCCCGGAACTGCCCGTCGACATCAATGACGAGCGGCACCACCGTTCCGGCGCGAGCCGAATCACGCAGAAACATCAAGTGATTCCACCATGCCGACTGCGAATGTGCCGCATCCCATGACGTCGGCAGAGTCGGCTCCACCGGTTTAAGAAAATCCCTATCCTCGATGCGCTGCCACCGCCAAGACTCACCGTCCCGGCGCAGCAGGGGGCGCAGGCGCACTGTCGCGCCGCGCGGGAAGACACGAGATTCTCGCAATCGGACCGCAGGCGTAGCTTCTGGCCACCCCGGATGGTCGGGGTTTGCCTCACCGCTGGCGGGGGTGGAAAAGCGCCCCGCGGCGGTACCGAAAGGATCAAGCATGATGTCGGCGGTGACCAGCTAGGCGCGTTGGGTCAGGAACAGGACGTCCACCACGTCCCCGGGGCGGATCTCTGTAACTTCCTCCGGGATACGGATCATCGCGTTGGCCTCGGATAGTCCAGCCAGCAAATGCGCCGGCGCGCCAGCCGCGCCGCCCAGTCCTTCCACCAGGTAGTCGGAGGTGTCTGCATCTCGCATGAGCCGGGCACGAATATAGCCGCGGCGCCCCGGGCGGGATTCCATGTGATTAAGCACGCGTGCGCGCACCATGCGGCGTTGGCCGCTGCGCTTGCCCAGGGAGAGCCGGATCAGCGGGCGCACAAAGACCTCGAAGATCACCAGCGCGGATACCGGGTTCGAGGGCAACAGGAAGGTCGGGATGCGCTCCTCACCCAACAACCCGAAGCCCTGGACCGAGCCTGGGTGCATGGCTACGCGTGAGGTATCCACGTCTCCCAACTCATCGAGGACCTCGCGGATTTCTTCCGAACCCGCACCGCCCACGGCGCCGGAGATCACCAGTACCTCGCTGCGCGCCAGGTAGGTTTCCAAGGCCTCGCGCACGCGGCGCGGCTCACCGGCGGCAATGCCGACGCGATGCACATCCGCTCCGGCTTCCTTCGCGGCTGCTGCAAGCGAATAAGAGTTCACGTCGAAGACTTGACCCAGGCCGGGTTCGCGGTCGACGTCGACAAGCTCCTTGCCATAGGACACGATGGTCACGCGTGGACGCGGATACGCCAAGACCTTTGAGCGCCCCACAGCCGCGAGCAAGCCAATCTGTGCTGGGCCCAGGATGGTTCCGGAAGACACGGCAACATCCCCGGGCTGAATGTCATCGCCCACGCGGCGCACGAAGTCGCCCGAGCGTACCGGGCGGTGGGAGGTCACGCGCTTACGGCCGCGGTCCGTCCATTCGAGGGGAAGGACGGCGTCGGCAAGCGTCGGCAACGGCGCACCCGTGTAGACGCGCACCGCTTGCTTGGGCTGCAAACGCAAAGGCTGGCGCGAACCTGCGGGAACCTCCCCCACTACAGGCAGAGAACGTTCAACCTCCGTCTCCGTGACGGGAGCATCCGCGTCCTCGGAGTCGTGGCGCGAGCGCGCTTTGAGGGCTTTTTCTCCCCCGACGTCTACGGCACGCACGGCGTAGCCATCAATGGCTGCTTGCGGAAAGCCCGGAAGCGGCTGGTTTGCCTGCACCTCCTCCGCACACTTGAGACCTAGGGCATTCGCGATGGCGATGCGTACCGGTTCAGGTGTCATCGCTGCATCAAGAATGAACGCCATCTGGTCATCGACCGAACGCATGTACCGCCTGCCTTTACTCTGGGGTATGTGGGGCCTAAAGGGATGGAAGTTACTGGAGTAGAGCTTAGCGCGCTGGACGTATGAAGGCTTAGCCCTTCAACCCCTTTTCTTCTTCGTAGTCCTCCACAATCTTCTTGATTGCCTTGTAGAGCGCAGGACCGTACTTCTCATCACGCAGACCAAAGTCAACGTTGGCCGGGATGTAGCCGCCCGGGTTGCCCAAGTCGTGGCGCTTACCCTGGTGGACTACGACGTGAACGGGGTGCCCCTCCTTAATAAGGAGCTCGATGGCGTCAGTCAGCTGCAGTTCCCCACCCTTACCTGGCTCGATACGGCGAAGGGCATCAAAAATCTTCCTATCGAGCAGGTAGCGCCCAGTAGCCACGAGATTCGAGGGCGCATCAGCCGGGTCCGGTTTTTCCACCATGCCCACGACCTTCTTCACTCCCGGCGCGTTCGTGTCCTCGACGTCGAAGACGCCGTAGTTATAGGTCTCTTCGCGCGACACCTCGAAGGCGCACAGCACGCTACCACCCAGCGCTGCACGAACGCGGGCCATCTCCCCCATGACGGTGGCCGGCAGGACAATGTCATCCGGGAGCATGACGGCGAAGAATTCTTCGTCATCCTCCAGCACAGATTCCGCCAAGCCCACCGCGTGGCCCAGGCCCAGCGGCTTTTCCTGTTCCACGGAAATCGGGTGGATCAACTGAGCAGCGCGCTTGACCTTGGCTACCTGCTCATCTTTGCCGCGGGCGTCGAGGGTCTCGACGAGATCGGGGAACTCCTCGAAGTGCCGCATCACTTCCTGTTTGTTCGGCGCGGTAATCACCGCAAGGCGCTGGGCGCCCACGGACGCGGCCTCTTCCGCGATGAGTTCAATGCCCGGCGTATCAACGACGGGGAGCAGCTCCTTCGGCACGGTCTTGGTGGCGGGCAAAAAGCGAGTGCCCATGCCAGCAGCGGGGACAACGACCGTAGTGATCCCGGTATGGGAATCCTCGTGTGCAATAGCCATAATTTCCACTTTACAATGCAGCCCCCGCGCCCCCGTGCTGCGCTACGCCATCCCGCTATGATTAAAGCCCATGACGACCTCCCACAAGGACGCCTTAAGATCCTTACTCCTTAACGCCCGGCGCGAGCGCAGCGCCGAGCAGCGCGCTGATGACAATGCCGCGTGGTGCACCGGCGTGGGTGAGTTGCTCACTCCCGCGATGCGAGTTGCCGCCTACCACCCACTGGGCACAGAGCCCGGCGGGCCCAACTTCGTAGAGACTGTGGCAACACTCTGCAAGGAGGTCTACCTGCCCATTTCCGGCAAAAACGGTGAGCTTTTATGGACGCTGTATGGCGGGCCGGAGGCCATGCGCCCGGGGGCATTAGGGATTGCAGAGCCCGTCGGGCAACGCCACAGTAGCGAAATCCTGGCACACCTCGACCTCATCTTGGCACCCGCGATGGCGGTGAGTGAATCTGGCATGCGTCTCGGGAAAGGCGCCGGCTATTACGACCGCGCGCTGACACCGCTGCCCACTGGGCACCCGCCCGTCGTCGCGCTAGTTCACTCCACCGAGGTCCGGGACGTCCCCTTCGAGGAACACGACCGCCCCGTCGATGGCATCCTCACTGAGCGCGGAATGCGCTGGCTGTAGCCAGCACCCTTGTCTCGCTCGCTTCGTTGGCTTGTGCGCTTTCCATCGATTTTTCGGGAACCATACGGCGCCGCGTGCAGTCTAAAAGGGCATGGGTTTTCTTCACGTTCTGCGCACTCCGGGGCATCAACGTAGCGTTATCCTTCGCCGCATAGCAGCCACAGTCTTGCTCCTTGCCGCGGCGGCGAGTGCCCTCGCCTCTACCCGCGAGCAGCCCCGCGTCGTGGTCATGGCCCGGGACGTCGCCGCTGGCGAGACGCTGGCGCTAAGCGATGTCTCCGTGGCACGCGTCCCCTCCTCCGCTCTGCCCGCCACGGCGTTGGGGAGCAACCCGGAAGATGCAGTAGGGCGTGTTCTGGTGGCAGCGGCTAGCGCCGGTGAAATCCTCACCAGCACCCGCCTTCTCAGCTCTGATCTCATCGCGGATTTCGGGATGGAGGACGGCCACCTCATCCCGCTTACCCTGGCTGAGCCAGAAATTTCCCGGAACCTCCATCACGGCGATACAGTCAATATCGTCAGCACGGTCGACGACAGCGACGACATTTCTGCTCCCACTCGTGGCTCGACAATTGCACGGGGCGCACGCGTCGTATCGGTGGGCACTGACGAAGAAGATGCGCGCACGCACACACTCCTCGTCGCCCTTCCTGCTGAGGCAGCCGAAGCCGTCGCGGCCGCTTCTCTTACACAACCGCTCACGGTTGTCATTGTGGGCGACCGCGCCCACAGTTAAGCCATGTTGTGAAGATCATCGCGTTTGCACTGGTAAACCTCCACAAGATGTTGCCACGACATGAAAACTCTGCCTACTATAGGCACATCCACTCGGGCGCTTTATGCTCTTGCAGTCTCGTGACTGCCGCGCGACCCCCGCGGCACCACCTGCAGGATGGCGCACAGAAGTGGCTTTCGCTATTCCAGTATTTCCACATGCTTCGTCTTCCGTTGGAGTCCCTGCGCATCTAGAGCCTCTCTTAGAGAGCATTATTGCTCTATGCCTGCTTTTCTCCGACTTCTCTGAACAGCGCGCCTGCACACAGTGCGGACTACGCAAAGCAGACGCTTAAGACACAAGAAGCACCTACCCCCCCGTAGATAGGACAACCACCACCATGCTCAAGGGCTTTAAAGATTTCATCCTGCGCGGCAACGTCATCGAGTTGGCCGTAGCAGTCATCATCGGTGCCGCCTTCACCGCGATCGTTACCTCCATCACCGATCACATCATCCAGCCGCTGATTAACTCCCTCGGCTCCCCAGACTTTGGTGGCTTGGGCTTCGCAATTACCGATAACCCGGAGACCTTCCTGGACTTCGGTGCAGTCATCACCGCCCTTATCAACTTCCTCATCGTTGCCGCTGTCATCTACTTCGTCATCGTTGCTCCGATCAACGCCGTCACCGAGCACGCAAAGCGCCGCCAGGGCGTTGACCCGGAGGAGCCGGCTCCGACCACCGAGCAGCTACTCGGCGAGATCCGCGACCTGCTCGCTGCTGAAAACGGTGGCACGACCACCAACAAGCCTGGCTCCAACATCTAAGCCAGAAGCCCCAAGCCTAAAAATCCCGCAGAACCGGCATTTCGCCGGAGTTCTGCGGGATTTTCTTTTGCCTTCACACGCTGCTCACGCACTACTGTGTGGTGCCAAAATGCGGCGGCATGTTCTCGCGGTAGAAGGCCTCCCCCGTGACCTCGTCCTCGTTGTCACCACCGGGGCCGCCTGCGTCCATATCAAAGCTCACGGTGCGCAGCTCATCGGCCCCTGCGGCGGAAGAAGAGCCAGCGGCCCCAGACATTGGCCCGTGAGGGACATCGAAGCTGCGGTCGTAATTCTTGGCGGTCGACGGACGTTTCACGCGACGGCGCGCCCGCGGGGTACGCGGTGTGGGCTCGGCCATTAGACGCTGGATTTCTGCAGCTGATCAACGAGGTGATGCACCAACGGCGTCAAAGTGGCCATGCCATCGCGCACCGCCGCGCGGGAAGAAGCGACGTTGACGATGACCGTTGACCCAGACACGCCCGAAATGCCGCGGGAGGTGCACGCATCCACCGCGCCACAAGCCTGGCCGGAAGAGCGCAACGCTTGCGCCACGCCCGGAACCATTTGGTCCAACACCGCGCGGGTTGCCTCCGGGGTCTTATCACGCGGGCCGACTCCCGTGCCGCCAATCGTGAGCACCAGGTCTACTCCCCCGACCACGCCGGTTTCGATAGCCTGCCGGATCTTGGACTTCTTCGAGCGGACGATCACTGCACCGTCAACGGTGAACTCGGCTTCAGCCAGCAATTCACCGGCCAAGCGCGATGTGTCCTGGGCCGCTTCATCCGGGTGATCGGTGACGATCACAACGAGCGCGCGGCGCGGCGCTTGAACGCTTTGCTCTTGTTCGCTGGCAATGAGGAAGGCGTCATCGGGTTCGGTAACATCATCGAGTTCGCGTGAGGCATCGCGCCCCAACAGCTCGGTTGCGTCGGTGTTGTCTGCCACGGAGGTTCTCCTTAAAGGTGGGACGGAATCTTCCGGAAGTAGTTTCTTGAAAAGGTGTCAGGGTGCGAGGTTCACGCGGTGCTGGCGCACCGCCCAAGTATTTGTAAACTTACTCGCTTGCCAGCGTTACCTCTACCTTTCTCGCATCTTCGCTGTCGCGACTCTTCACCTCGAGAGTGACGGTTGCACCAAACTCTTGGGAACGGGTTGCCGCGATCAGGGCATCAGAGCTTTCAATGAGGCGCTCATTAACGCGGGTGACCACGTCACCGGACTTCAGCCCTGCCTTATCAGCCGGGCTATCAGGTTCCACGTCGACGATTTCTGCGCCTTGGGTCTCGCTCTGCGCGCGAACCTTAACGCCCAAGGTGGGGTGCTTGACCCTGCCGTTATTGATGAGCTCATCGGCCATGCGCTTGGCAAAGTTCGAAGGAATTGCAAATCCCAAACCAATGGAACCGCCTTCGGAACTCGAGCCCCTCGACAGCGAGGCAATCATCGAGTTCATGCCAATGATGTTGCCCTCCATGTCCACCAAGGGGCCACCGGAGTTACCGGGGTTTACGGCTGCGTCGGTCTGAATAGCGTCGATCAGCGAGGACTCCCCGCCTTCCTGCGAGGCACGAACAGGGCGGTTCTTGGCTGACACAATTCCCGACGTTACCGTTGCGTTGAGCCCCAGCGGGGAACCAACTGCGACTACTTCTTGCCCCACTGCAGCAGCGTCCGAATCCCCAAACTGAAGGTAGGGCAGGTCATTGGCATCATCAATCTTGATGACGCCAACATCCGTCGTCGCATCCGACGCAACAAATGTAGCGCTATGACGCGAGCCGTCATTCATTGTCACCTCTAGGCGCCCTCCTTGGTCTGCACCGGCAACCACGTGATGGTTGGTCAGCACATAGCCATCCGGGGAAATGATGGATCCGGAGCCCTCAGCACCACCCGAGCGGGTTATGGAGTAAATGGAGACCACTGCCGGGAGAACCTTCGACGCTACTTCTTCCACAGAGCCATCAGCCGGCTCTTGGCCGGTGCTATTTGCCACTGGCTGACGTTCCAATACTTCGTTGACGGTCGAAGTGGAAGACTTGTCCTTGCCCGCCGCGCCGACCACCGCACCGGTGACACCGCCAGCAGCGACGGCTGCGACGAGCATCATTGCCAGCGCAGTGCCCAGACCTACTTTGCGCTTATTCTTCTGATCGCGGCCCGGCTGCACGCCGTGCACGCCCGCACCTTGTTGTCCTGCATAAGGCTGCGTCGGATTCTGCAACTGCTGGCTGCTCTGATTGGGTTGGCCGAAGCCGTAGCCCGCTCCGCCATAAGGCGCTTGCGCGCCGTAGGGAACCTGGGAGGGCTGAGCACCAAACAAAGGTCGGTTCCCCTGCCCCTGCTGGCCCCCATAAGGGGCCTGCCCGCCAGACTCCCACGAGTTGGTGCGCGGTTGATTCCAACCATTCGATTCGCTTCCCGCCGAAGATGCCTCGCCGCGCTGTTGCGCCTGCCCCCGTCCATCAGAGTTCAGCGGGTTATCCATGGGACTATCCATGTTCGAATTCCTCATATTCATATCAGGTAGTGTGCTCTTTCAAGCTGGTGCGCATCTGTCTCTGCTCTGCCAGTGTGCTAGGAAAGCCTGGACGTTTCCTGTGTGCTCTGAACTGGGGCGATCCACGGCACGTCAACCTTGATTGAACCACCGCTCGGCAAAGATTCGGCCGCGGTCATTGTGGTTCTCCGAGTATTCTCCGGAAGTCTCCTGCGCCTGTCCCGTCGCTTGTTGTGCAGCGGTCGAATCTAACTGAAACTCGTTCGGCTGCTCTTCCAGGCCGTCCACCATGGCATCGCCCTCGGTAGGATGTCCTGGCAGGATGACTTCCATGCGCGTTCCTCCATCTGCAGATTCCTTGATGGTGATGGCTCCGTTGTGCCGCTCAATCACGGATTTCACGATGGCCAACCCCAACCCAGATCCCGGCATCGCTCGGGCTTCCGCGGAACGGTAGAAACGCTCAAAGACCTTGTCGCGTTCCTCTGGGGCAATACCGGGGCCCGAGTCATCCACGCGCAGGCGCACCTTATCCTGGGCTACTTGCTGCATCGATACGCGGACGGTGCCCGTAGCCGGAGACCACTTCGCGGCATTGTCCATGAGATTGAGCGTGGCTCGGCCCAAAGCAAAGGGATCCCCGTCTAGGACCCAGGGGATAAACCGCACACGGAAGTCGACGTCTGGGCGGCGGCGCTTAGCTCGGTTGAGGGAATGCTCCAAAACTTCATGCAGCTCCACCGGCTCGGGTTCCTTTTCGGTGGCATCCTCACGCGCCAAATCCACGAGGTCACCAATCAAAGTCGACAGCTCGGACATCTGCGCCATCACGTCCTCTTCCAAATCGCGCCGGTCTTCCTCACTGATACCGAAACCGCCACCGGATTTATTCAGCATCATGAGGAGCTCAATGTTGGTCCGCATGGACGTCAGCGGCGTTTTGAGCTCATGGCCGGCATCGGCCACGAATTGCGATTGTTGCACGCGCGCGTGTTGGAGTGCGGACAGCATTCGGTTGAAGGACACCGTCAGCTGCGACATCTCATCGTTGCTCTCGACCGCAATCGGGCGCAGATCATTGGTTTGCGTCACATAATCGACTGCACGTTTCAGCCGAGCAATGGGCTCCATGCCTGTCTTGGACACCACCATGCCCGCAAAGACGGACAGCAAAACGCCAAAGGCCACGATGATAAGCAAAGCCGAGCCTACTGCGGAGACGAGGTCTTCGGTAGACCCCAAGTCCTTAGCTAGGACTACCGTCGCACCGCCTTCTTGGTACTTGGCCAGTACCCGCTCACCGCCCAAGGTACGGATGGAGCTTTCCACACTGTCCCCATCCGACTTAAAATCACCACCCACGGGCAATGCATCACCGTAGGAAAACGCAACCGCAGGCGGAGAGATAGAGACCCGAGTCGAGGGGTTATAGAGCTTAAATGTCGCGATTTCTTGATCGATATTCTCTACAAAGGCTGGGTCCTGAGCTTGCCGCATCAGCACATCCGCTTGTTGCATGATCTGCTTATCGACGCTCGCCGTCATCGACGCTGCAACCAACCAGTAGGTTAAAAAAGTCATTACGGCTACCGCAACGGCGACAACGACACCGGTAACAAGAGAAAGGCGCCACCGAAGCGGCGCCCGCGAAGCCCAGCCACGACGGCCTGAGAGACCCAACCACGCAGTGGTATCTAGGGCTTCAGAAGGCACCGCGTCGGGCGCGGGCCTCCGCAGAATCACGCGATAGCCTCCCTCATGACGTAGCCAACGCCACGCACGGTGTGAATAAGACGCGGCTCGCCACTTTCTTCAGTCTTCTTTCGGAGGTAACCGATGTAGACCTCAAGAGCGTTTCCGGAGGTCGGGAAATCATAGCCCCATACCTCTTCCAAGATGGTATTGCGGCAGAGTACCTTGCGGGGGTTCTCCATGAGCAGGCGCAGCAGGGCAAACTCAGTGCGGGTCAAAGAAATCTGACGCTCGCCCCGAGTCACCTCACGCGTATCGGCATCGAGCTTGAGGTCCTCAAAGCTCAACTGAGTTTCAACTGGCTGCTTCTTAGCAATCGACTCCGCAGCGGCACGGCGGACCAAGGAACGCACGCGAGCTAGCAACTCCTCCAGCGCGAAGGGCTTGGGAAGATAGTCATCAGCGCCCGCGTCAAGACCCGCAACGCGGTCCGACACTCCGTCGCGAGCCGTCAATACCAGAATGGGGCGGTCCCAACCTTCGCTGCGCAGGGTGCGGCAGACCTCCAGACCATCCATGTTCGGCATCATCACATCGAGGATGAGAAGCTCTGGGTGCTCACTGTGCACCATCTCGACAGCCTGTACGCCATCAGCGGCCAATATGACCTCGTAGCCATTAAACTTCAGAGAGCGGCGGAGCGATTCGCGTACAGCCTGCTCGTCATCGACGACAAGAATTTTCATAATCTCAATTATGTCCTATCGGGGCCCTATTCACGAAGTAGAACCCAGCCTGTCGCCCCCTAAAAGCCACCCCTTAAGCACCGCAATAGTTTATACGTGTGCTAAACAATTGTTCCAAGCTACATAAACAGTGGACACGACAACAAAAACAAAAATTTTCAGGCATAACAAAAATCCCCGCAAATCCACTTTTCTTTGTGGATTCGCGGGGTAACAGTCATGGCCCTAAGACCTCAACGCTGAAAGCGCTTCAGACCTTAGAACTGCTCGACGTCTACCAGGCCGAGCTTGGCAGCCTTAACCAGGCGGCGCGGAATGCGCACGGTCTGGCCGTCGATGGTGACTTCCTGGAGGGCGACATTGTCAGCCTTCCACTGGGAACGGCGAGAGTGAGTGTTCGCGCGGGACTTCTTAAACTTAGGAGTTGCCATCTTCTTCTATCCTCCTTACGCGTTCTTCTTCTTGCGGCGAGCCATTGCACCGAAGCGCTGGTTGAACTTCTCAACACGGCCAGCGGTATCCATAACGCGCTGCGCACCAGTCCAGAACGGGTGGGACTCAGCGGTCACGTCAACGACGATGAGCGGGTACTCGTTGCCGTCTTCCCACTCAACGGTGCGCTCGGAGGTAGCGGTGGACTTGGTCAGGAAGGAGTGGCCGGTACCGGCGTCCTTAAAGACCACCGGGTGGTAATCCGGGTGGATATCTTTCTTCATATGTCGATTCCCTCAGGGTTGAACTACGGGTCGGTTCCTTCCGCGACGCTTCCCTTTTCATACCACCGAGCATCGCCGCGATGACGGCGCTCGATGGCTTTTGGGAGCGTGAAAGGATCGTGCCCGAGTTGGGTCTCTATACTTACAAAATTGTGCGGCTCGTGCCGACAACTCGAAATATCCTACAGGCCAGCGGCATTAAAATCGAAATCGCCGCAGGACGCAGCCCACAGAGTTAGGCGCGGAAACCCGCCTCCAACGCCCCCGCCTGCAGCTTCACCACGGGAGAGCCGTGGGCGAGACACAAATAATAAGCGCCAAAGCCCGACGATAATTCAACGGTGATTAGGTTCTGCAGTCCGTGGCATGTAAGATTTCCCCTTGCTGTTGTCAAAGTAATCGTTTTACGCCCTCATCAACTGGTGTTCAACGGATATATGCCTCCTGCTCAACCTCACTTTTCGAGCGCCGCGCCTCACCGCGGAATAGGCACTCCGTTAGTCGCTTTCGATGTGGGCGGCTAGGAGAAAGAAGACCCATGTCGGCTATTTGCCAGGTAACGGGCCGCAAGCCGGAATTCGGCAAGCAGGTCTCGCACTCGCACCGCCGCACCTCGCGCCGTTGGAACCCCAACGTGCAGCGTCGTCGGTACTACCTGCCCTCTGAGGGCCGTACCATCACCCTGACCGTTTCCACCAAGGGCATGAAGATCATCGACCGCGATGGCATCGAGTCCGTCGTGGCTAAGATTCGCGCACGTGGGGAGAAGATCTAAAGATGGCACGTAATGACATCCGTCCAATCATCAAACTGAAGTCCACTGCGGGCACCGGTTACACCTACGTGACCCGTAAGAACAAGCGCAACAACCCGGATCGCATCACCTTGAAGAAGTTCGATCCGATCGTCCGCAAGCACGTCGAATTCCGCGAGGAGCGATAATTTATGGCTAAGAAGTCAAAGATCGCCAAGAACGAGCAGCGCAAGGAAATCGTCGCCCGCTACGCGGAGCGTCGCGCTGAGCTCAAGGCAATCATCAAGAACCCGAACACCCCGGACGAAGAGCGCCTCGAGGCGCAGTTCGAGCTGAACCGTCAGCCGCGCGACGCCGCCCGCGTCCGCGTCCGTAACCGCGACTCCGCTGATGGACGTCCGCGCGGTTACCTCCGCAAGTTCGGTCTGTCCCGTGTCCGTATGCGCGGCATGGCTCACCGTGGTGAGCTGCCGGGCGTTCGCAAGTCCAGCTGGTAAAGGGGTACCCATACAATGGCTGTCAAGCGTAATAATCACAAGAAGTTCCGTATGGAGCAGACCCGCCGCCCGAAGAAGAACCCGCTCAAGGCCGAAGGCATTGAGAAGGTTGACTACAAGGAGATCAAGACCCTGCGTCTGTTCATCTCCGACCGCGGCAAGATCCGCTCCCGTCGCGTCACCGGTCTGACCCCGCAGCAGCAGCGTCAGGTTGCTACTGCCGTCAAGAACGCACGCGAAATGGCTCTCCTGCCGTTCACGTCCCGCTAAACACTAGCTGGTTTCAACAGCGCACTTTTGCCGCTGTACTCGTGACACACTAGGACAGGACAAAAGAGCTTTTAGCCGCCGCCTACCTCCCCTACTGAAAGGGGAAAGTAGGCGGCGGCTTTTATTTTCCAACCAGCAACCTTGTGCGCCCGTATCCACCCTGTCATGTTCAACGCGCGCGTGCAGAGTGATAGATTGAAGGGCTAGAACGCCCCTGATGGAAAGGGAAACAAGGACCTTATGCCACTGCACGAATCCCTCACCGATCTCAGTGAACTCGCCACCCATTGCCACTCCCCTGCCCATGCCCGTGGCCTGCTAGAGGAGGCACAGGACCTGCTGCGCAACGCCACAGCCCACCGCGGAGATGGAGTTGAGCTCGCTGCCTGGTTTTCTCGCGTGGTGACCGATATTGTCCGCTCTCCCGGTCTGGCGAGCCCTGTGCGGCTCACCGGCGCCGCTGCCCGCGGCGACCTTCTCCCCTCGCTCCCCATCACGTGGCTGGGCACCGACGAACAGCTGGAGCAGATTATCACTGAAGCCGGTCTATCCTGTGGTGCGGTGCAAGACCTAGCATCGACGCGTGCGGACGCCGGCCTTCCCCTAGGCGCGGGCGGCGAGGAGGAACTCTACGCCGAGGCAGTGTCTCAGCGACCGGCACCACTGAAGCTCGTCGACGGTCTCCCCGACCGCTCTGCCGACGTGTCCATTCGTCTCTCCTTGCTCGCACCGGTGTCTGCCATCGCCCGTTGGGCAGCTCCCGCGCCCCGCCCCACCCCAGACCGCCTCGCCATTGGCGTCGAGCGTGAGCTTCTTACCTCCGCCGAAGCGGAGGGGCTGAGCCTAGCTTGGGGCACGGGCATCGCCCTCGAGTTGGGCCGGTGGTACGAGGGCGTCGATCAGCACAGCGTTATGCTGGCAGATTTGCCGCCTTTGGACCGCACCGCCTACGGTTCGGCGTGCCGCACTGTCTCTGCTGCTATCGAATCCATCGTGGCTAGGCACGGTAGTGTGGTTAGCTGTAGTGAAAGCTAAGCGTTAACGATCGCCGTTCACCGCGGGGTGTAGGATTACTGACTTGCCGTCAGTTATTACATGAATTTTATCGAAGGGAGTCCGCCTCATGGCAGGGAGCGTTGGCAGGCCACGGAAGAACAGTCCGCGCCGCCGGGGAAACACCGCGCGCGAGGAGATCCTGGATGCTTCATCCGAGCTCTTCACCACCCAGGGCTTTGCGACTACCTCCACGCACCAGATTGCCGATGCCGTCGGTATCCGTCAGGCCTCGCTGTACTACCATTTTCCTTCGAAGACGGATATCTTCCTCACTCTGCTCAATTCCACCATTGAGCCTTCGCTGGAACTCGCGGATGAGCTCGCAGCCTCAGACGCTGCACCGGCACAGCGCTTGTGGTCCCTTGTGGCCGCAGAGTCGCGCCTGCTATTGACCTCAGCGTGGAATGTAGGCCGTCTGTATCAACTGCCGGTGGCCAACTCCCCCGAATTCGGCGAGTATCACGAACAGCGTGACCGCTTGAAAGAGCACTTCCGCACTGCCGCAGCGGGGATTGTGGGCGAGGATGATCCGCGCCTCGAGCTGCCCTTCCACATCGCGCTCTCCGTCATCGAGATGCGCCCCAACGATGGCAACGCGCCATTTGATGCTTCGCAGCGCGTACCGGAGCAGTCTGCCATGCTTGCCGACGCCGCCCTCGCAGTCCTCGGCGCCACCCCGCCTAAGGACGCCGAAGCGACCACCTTAGATCTGCTCAAGAACCGCAACGACTCTATTTCCTCCGCTGCCGCTGCCGCGGCCGACCGGAAGAAGTCGACTCGCTAGCGGCCGTAGCGGATGCCCTAGCGGCCGTGCCGGATGGCATAGTGCGCTAGGAAGGTCTTATAAGGCTTATACGCCTTTTCACCGTCTGCTCGGAGGCTGTCCACAAGGCGGTCCATCTTGTGATTCGTCTTCTTTTCCGTCCACTCCAGCTCCTCGGCGATCTCGCGGACCGAAGGGATATCAGCATCGGTGGAGCCCGGCTTTTTGAGGTAGCTGGCTAGCAGGCGCAGCAACTCTTCTTGTTCGTCATTGGGAACGTGGCGGGTGCGCGTGCGCTCCTCATCGACATCCTGCTCGCGTTTTGTGCGACGCGAGTAGTTGCTGTTTTCCACGTCTATATACAGCTCATAGGGGCATTCGGGAGTCTCAAAGGTAATCCGCGATGGCCCCGGGGGTACAGCCGCTACTGAACGCGGGCCCAAATCGATGCGGGAAAACCCCGTGACACCGCGCAGCTCGATGCGCAGTGGGATATGGCTGCCCACGTTGCAAATCATCCATCCCTGTCCGCCGTACCACAGCTGAAACAGCTGGCGGTGCAGGCTGAGGTCCTCCTCGCCTACCCGGAAGTCACCGGCGCGGCCGACAATGACTTCTTGGCCCGGGGACATGACCATCACGCCACCGATCAAATCATCAATGCGCAGCCGCGGCCCCTGAGGAGCGTTCTGCGGTGGGAGTGGCTGCTGCGAGCTCATAGACACCTCCGTAGGGCTGGGAAACGTGCGCACATCGCCATCCATCCCGGCGAGGCGCCTTCAAACAGTGTCTTTCAGTGTAGCGGCTCTCACTTTAGTTCCGCTCGCTAAGTTACTGCCCCACCCCGCTAGCGCTAGGCCACGATAGCCCACGTCACCACAAAGATGAGGATGATGACAACGACGGTCACCGTGATAATGAGAGCGTTTGAATTATCCCTCGCAGGCGGCTTGTTGTTTGCTTGCTGCGGCGTGGAACGGCGTTGGACGGTAGACCCTGGCATCGCCGGCGTAACCGGTGTGGAAGGTGACACAGTCCCCGGGGACGCGATCGGGTTCGAAGGGGCAACGAAGCCAGTAGGCCTTGCCCGTTCCACGGATCCGAAGGAAGCGGCAGGTTCCGGCCAGCGTTGGGAGGGTTGAGGATGCCGACCAAACTGGCTCGGCTGCCCAGCTCTTCCGGCATTTCGCGGTTGCTCCGGCTGTGCCGAAGGCTGCGGCGTGGGCGCTATACGCGGAGCATCGGCGGCCGGTGCCGCCACACGCTGGGCGGGGCGGGACTGGGAGACGTCGCCAAGCGCGGCAATGAAGTCCTGGGCCCGCGCATAGCGCTGCATGGGCACGCTGTTGAGTGCCTTATTCAGTACGGTCTGTACTTCCGACACAACTCGGCTTGTGTCCCCTGCCAGGAATTCGGCGAAGGCATCACTGGACAGATCCGGGATGCGCCGCTGCCCTTCCCACTCGCTGCGCGGCATCGTGTCCTTAAGATGATGCAGCGTAAGCATCTCGAAGGCGATAAGGGCCAAGGAATAGTCGTCCGCGCGCGCCGACATATCATCATCGCCATAAGCATTACCGTTATTTTCCGGGGCCAAGTATTTCTCAGTTCCCACAATGTGGCCGATTTTGGTCAGCCGAGACTGGCCCTCCTCAATGCTGATTCCGAAATCACTCAGCACAGCCGGTGGCAAGCTGCCGGGGTTCTTACGCAATAGAATATTGGCGGGCTTGATGTCCCGATGCACCCACCCAGGGTGCAGCTCATGGTGCATATAATCCAACGCCGAGGCAATTGGTTTGAGGTAATACACAACCTCCGCCACGCTAAATCCCCGGCCCTGGTGAGCCCGCTCACGGATAGCATGCCCCAAGGTTTTGCCGTCGATGAAGGCCATGACCATAACGTCATCGCCGCGCGGGGTGGACTCCTTGGAATAAAACTGGACTACCCCTGGGTGGCTACCGATCTTCGTGAGCGCCTTCATTTCATTGTGGAAACGGGCGCGGGAGGCTTCATCACGGACGTCATCCAACAGCACCTTGACGGCGAGCTCACGGGAAAGGTCCGGATCCGTGGCATGAAAGACCTGCCCCATGCCGCCTTCACCCAACAGGTACACGTTGGTGTAGCGCTTCTGCTGGGTCAGCCATTGCACGAAGTAGGAATTAGTCACTGCCCCATTGGACCATATGCACTGGGCAGCATGATGTTGCCATGTCCCATCGCCCCCAAATGGAGGGTACTTAAGCGCGGTTCCGTCCGGTGTTGCCAAGCCGGTTATGCTACGTGTTGTTCTCTACCGTTTTCCAAGGACCCTATGACGACCCCAGGATTTGGCACTAACCATCACGAGCATAAGCCCCCTACACCGGTGTCGGGCCAGTCTCGGCAGCCTCAATCGGAGCAGCGCAACCTCGTTCCGATCATCTGCGCGATCGCAATTCTCATTGCGCTGGTGATTGCAGGCCTCGTTATCTGGTACGACGCCCGCTCCACCAGCCAACAAACGTCCAGCACCAGCGAAAACTCGGAGCAGACAGCCCCTCAGGAGGAGGCTGCCTCCCCGGAGGAGACTGCTGCGCAGAAAGATGAAGAAACGGACGAGGCAGAAGCACCGAGCGAGCAGGCTCCGGGAACTTCAGTGAGCGCCGGGGCTGCCGACGTCCCCGAGGGACTCACTGCCGCCGGTTGGTCCGATTATCCTGAGGCACGCTGCCAACAGGGGGAGGATATGATCTTCGCTGCCCATGGCACCGATCCCGATTCCCACATTGTGGTCTGTGAGAAACAGGACTCCCTCTTTTACCGCGGTGTTTGGTCCAGCGGCGCTGCCTTTGGCCCGGCGCGTGGTGAAGGGGATTCCTTCAGCGCCACGATTCTTGATCCAGCCAGCGGGAAAGACACCGGCTCCGTGCTGAACATTCGCGGCACGGACTATGACATCGACGGCGAGGCCGGCGAATTCGAGGACTATTGGCCGCGCTAGCGCCTTTACATCGCTCGTGCTTCTTAAACAGCGCCCTGCTGGCATCGCGCATCGGGCCACTCGACCTCTGCCGTGGCCAGCTGTTTGACCACGCGGCTCAGCATCTGCTGTGCTTCGCCATAATCGCCGGAAGGCGCTGCGGCATAGATCGCCACTGCCACCGTGTGCCCGCCTAGCGTGATTAATCCCATCTGGCGGGCTTCATAAGAGCCGTCCTCGGCCGGCCCCCAGCCGCCTTTCATCACCGCGCCTTCTAAAGCCCGAAGACCATAGTTCTGCGCGGGATCCGGCTGTCCCATGGCTGCAAGGATCGGATCCGTGCCTTCGTGGCACCCCAGCGCGGCGATGAATTCTGCTTGCTCAGACACCGACCACTGTGTTTGGCCGAAGGCGCTAAAACCGGGGCGCGGTGGCGTAGCGGGGACCTCAGTTGTGCCAATGATGGCCTGGGTGGCTTGTGCGGCTTGTTCTCCCCCGCCGAGGGCCTCCCAGAGAGAATCGGCCGCGGCGTTATCGGAATAGGTGATCGCCCGGGATACGGTATCGGGATCCGCCACCCCGGCGCGTTCGGCGGCGATGGCCAACGGGACTTTCACGGTGGACCACGCAGGCAGCGGGCCGGTGTTGCCAGCCGCTGCGACGGTTCCTGAGCCGGCCACCGCGATCCCGGTACCGGGGTTGTCTGCAGCGATGGCGTCGACAGCTTCCTGAAGGTCGGTAGCATTAATCATGGTTGGTTCCTTGTCGAGGGCTGAATCAGCGGCGGGTCCATCAGATACCTCTGCCCCGGAATCAGGCAGCGTGGGCTGTGGGCTGCTCGCCGGAGTGCTGGACTCAGGTGTGGAGACATCACCAATGGTGCAGGCGCTTAGCGACGCCCCCGCAATCCCCACCAGCGCTGCTAGTACTGCCATCCTACGCCGCGGCTGTACAGGGCTGCGACGTCGCATTGCTACCTGTTTCATTGTTGACCGCCTGAGCATTAGAGGATGAGCACAACCGCGTTGTTTCCACCGGTACAGGTGACAAATTCACCGTTGTCGGAACAATCCATGGTGTAGGTGATCTCGGTGACTGGGCTGTAGGCCTTAATGGTGGCATCAAACTCGTGGGTTTCCACGTAGTGCTTGACGTACTCATCGCGCACAACGTTGGCGAAGGATTCCGTCGTTACCACTGTTCCACGGTAGACACTGTTGAAGTTGCCACCCGGTTCGTTGTTGCGCGCGGCGTCGTTCGCCGGAATCGCCCCCTCCGGCAAGTCCGGGTACTCGGGGCGCTTGTGAGACTGCGAGGTCGTCGTGGTCTGTTCTGTCGTTTCTTCAGAGTTCTCCTCGCTCCCCGCGCTCTCTGCGTCTTCCTGTGCACTCTCATTCTGCTCGGTGAGTTGCGCGGTGGTCAGGGGCGAGCCGGCTTGAGAATGTGAGTCGGCATGTTTGAAGAAAAAAATGTAGGCCAGCGCGGCCATAACGAGGACGACCGCCAGGATCAGCACGGCGATAAGCACAAACTTGCCGGAGTTGGAGGAGCTGCCACGTCCGCTGCTCTCCTGAGAATAGCCAGCGGGGTACCCTGCTGGCTGCTGGTCATACTGTCCGCTACCGTCCTGCGGCACCTGCTGGGACGCGAAGTGCTGCGTCTGGAACTGCTGTTGCTGGCCGTACTGGCCTGATGCACCGGAGGCGGCAAAAGGGTTCGAGTAATTGCGCTCGCCGGAGTGCGCATAACTCTGATTGTTTCCCGTGTTCTGCGGGTAGCTCCGGGGCGGCAGGGGACGCTGTTGCGTTGGCGGCGCTTCAAAATCCGCGGTTTCCGGGTGGGTATCTTTACGGGAAGGCTGCGGCTGGCCGCTATTTCCCTGCGGGTACTGTGCGCCGAATCCATGGTTGCGATCTGAGTCAGTCACCGAAGCCTCCGTAGATCTAGACGTTCTGGTTATGCCCGATAGGCGTTTTCTATCTTTCTTATCTTTGCACAGCTACCACGATTGCGGTGAGGTTCGTGCATCGTGCTTCATTCACGACGCCGTGTTTCCACGACTTTTCTGATTCTGATGGGGAGTATTCCCACGAGTTTGCATCTCTGTCCGCGCGGACAGCGGTGGAGGGTTTAGATTATTAGAGGTATCTCAATGCTCTATCTCCCCTGTGCACGGAAAGGTTGTTATTCTCCCAGCCATGACGTTTCCTACCGGCCCTTCGGGCACTCCGCCACGCAATTCCGGTTCCTCCGGCTTCGGTTCACCCGCTCCGGGGTTTGGCCGCCCCGGCGCCCCCGGCGGTGCTAACGGCCCACATCAGTCCGGCTCGGGCGGTTCTCCGGGCGGGTTCGGCAACACTCCGCCGTTTGGTGGGCAATCTGCTAGCCCCAGCTCACAGCCTTTCGGCGGGAGTGCTCCAACTCCGCCGAGTCCACCTCAACCCACCGCGTACACCGCTCCACAACCGCCGAAGGGCACAGGTCGTTTCAGTGGTGCCATCGCCGCGCTGATTGCTCTGCTCGTCATCCTCGCGGTCATTCTCGGCGTCGGTGCATGGTTTATCTGGGGACGCGAGTCGTCCGGCTCAGGCCACACCGCTGCATCCTCCGAACCGACCTCAACAGCTACGCTTCCGGGAACTCCTCTTGCCACCAGCGGCCGTATCGATACTGACCTGGAGGCTGACGGCGTGGTCATTGCCCACACCTTCTTCCCGGACTCTTATGTCTCGCGCTCCGGTAGCACCAACATCGCGGACGTACAGCTGACCGAAGGCCATAACCAACTCAACGCGATCTTTGGTTTCAGCGATGACCGGGAGAATACTGATGTTGCCAGCGCCACCGTTACCGTCAACGGAGCTGACGGTGCTGAGCTGGCTTCCTTCGAGGTCCCGGCAGAGGAGGCTCTCGAGATGCCCATCAACATCGCAGACCACCAAGCCCTGCGCTTTACTTTTACGTATAAGGACGCCAACGGCAATCCTGCGGACAACACTGGCTTCGCGGTGGCTTCCCTCCACGCGCAGTAACGCATGCCGTCGGGCCCTCGCGCAGTAGCGCCGAAGCTGCCCTAGTTGCCAAAGTTATAGCCTCTGACTGCAGTGGCGGCGCATAACTTCGTCGTTTAGGGCAGTTGCTGCCCTCTAGGGAAAGCTGCCATATATACGAAGCCGCCTCCTTCCCCGTGCGGCGAAACAGCAACGGCGAAGAGAGACGGCTGCGCGCTGCCTACGGCAGCGGGCTATCCAGGATTTAGTGGAAGAAGTGGCGGGTTCCCGTGAAGTACATGGTCACCCCGGCCTTCTTGGCGGCCTCGATGACTTCCTCATCGCGGATGGAACCACCTGGCTGCACCACGGCCTTCACGCCGGCTTCAAGGAGAACCTCCAGGCCATCGGCAAACGGGAAGAAAGCATCGGAAGCAGCGAAGGAACCTTCGGCGCGGTTGGCGCCGTCGGCCAGCGTGTTAGCACGCTCCACCGCGAGCTTGGCGGAATCGACGCGGTTGACCTGGCCCATACCGACACCCACGGTGGCGTTGTCCTTGGCCAGCAGGATGGCGTTGGACTTCACCGCGCGCACGGAACGCCAAGCGAATTCGAGCTGCGCCAAGTCGGATTCATTCAACGCCTCACCCGCAGCCAGCGTCCAATTGGCCGGGTTATCGCCCTCTGCCTGGTAGGTATCCGGCTCTTGGGTGAGCATGCCACCGGAGATGTACTTAACTTCCTCCTTGGGCGCTTCATGCTCTGCCTGCAGCACGCGCAGGTTCTTCTTGGCTTTGAGAACCTCGATGGCGCCCCCCTCGTAGGACGGAGCCACGATGACCTCGGTGAAGATCTCCTTGACCTGTTCGGCCATCTCGACGGTGACCTCGCGGTTCACCGCGATAACTCCGCCGAAGGCAGACATTGGGTCGCAGGCGTGTGCTGCGCGGTGAGCAGCCGCGATGGACTCCTCAGACACCGCGATGCCGCACGGGTTGGCGTGCTTGATGATGGCCACGCACGGGCGCTCATGATCCCAGGCAGCGCGCCAGGCGGCGTCAGCATCCTGGTAGTTGTTGTAGCTCATCTCCTTGCCGTTGAACTGCTTCGCATTGGCCAAACCAGTGGTACCGATGCGGGTCACGGTCGCGGATTGGTGGGAGTTCTCGCCGTAGCGCAGCGGAGTGGTCACGTCACCGTCGCTGAGCTGATCGACGAACCATGCGGACACCGCGGCGTCGTAATCAGCGGTGTGCAGGAAGGCATCGCGGGCGAGGCCACGACGCTCTTCCAAGGTGAAGCCGCCGTTGGCCACAGCGTCAGCCACATCACCGTAGCGGGCTGGATCCACGACGACTGCGACGGACGGGTGATTCTTCGCGGCAGCGCGCACCATGGATGGACCACCGATATCGATCTGCTCCACGCAGCCATCAAAGTCCGCGCCGGAAGCCACAGTCTCGCGGAAGGGGTACAGGTTGACTACGACGAGCTGGAAGGGCTCTACCTCCAGCTCCTCCAATTGCTTCAGGTGGTCCTCCTTGCGGGTATCCGCGAGGATTCCTGCATGCACGCGCGGGTGCAGGGTCTTTACGCGGCCTTCGAGGCACTCCGGGAAGCCGGTGAGCTTCTCGACGGGCGTGACATCAATGCCCAAGTCCGCGATCTTCTTCGCGGTGGAACCGGTGGAAACGATCTCCACGCCAGCGTTATCAAGTGCCCGGGCAAGGTCTTCCAGACCGGTCTTGTCATAAACGCTAATTAGCGCGCGCTTGATGTTCTTAGGATCTTCGCTCATGGTACGGGGACTTAAGCCTTCCTTGCGGTAATGAGATAGTTAGAGCTGAATGCTGAGCGTCTCGCCCTCCACGCGCATCGCGCGGAGAACATCGACGATAAGTTCTCTTTCGACCACTTTGATGCGCTCGTGCAAACTGGCTTCATCATCCTCTGGCAGGACCCGGACGGGTTCCTGGGCAATGATGGAGCCGGTATCGACACCAGCATCAACGAAATGGACAGTCGAGCCTGTGACTTTGGCGCCATAAGCCAGCGCATCGCGCACGCCATGCGCGCCTTTGAAGGCAGGCAAGAGCGCAGGGTGAGTATTGATGGTGCGACCTTCGAAGCGATCCAGAAAATCCTTACCCAGGATCTTCATAAAACCTGCGGAAACAACAACGTCTGGTTGCGCAGTATCCACTGCGGCAACCAGACGCTTATTCCATTCGGTGCGGTCAGCACCCATCTCTACGACCTCGGTGGCGATTCCCGCCGCCTGCGCGCGCTCAATGCCTTGGCAAGGCACGTCCGCGATGACTTTCACGACGCTGTAGTGCTCATCCTGGCCATCCAAGATGGCCTGCAATAAAGAGCCGGTTCCAGAAACCAGAACCACGACGTTGAGGCGGGCAGTAGCAGCGGGCTGATGCGGTGTTGTCACGCGCTACAGCCTAGCCGCTACCGCTGCGAACCGGGGAATTTTCACTCTTTAACGGAACCTTCGGGCTCTTCGCTCTCCTCTGTTTCTGGAGCGCGCTCCGCATCGCCGTCTTCATCCGCTACTGCTTCGTCCTCGACTTCAGCTTGGGTGTCGACGTCAACATCGCCCGTTTCCACGATTTCTGCATCACTCACATCAGCCTCAGGCACAGCCTCCGTCTCAGCGTCAGCCTCTACTTCGGGATCGGCTTCCTCCGTGTCAGTCTTCGCCTCGACATCAGCCTCGTCCTCGGTGTCGGCGTCTATGTCGGTGTCTATGTCGGTATCGGTGTCGGTATCGACACCGATGTCGTCGTCAAGCGCTGCCTGTTCCTGCTCGTGCTCTTCCTGAGCGGCGCTGGTGGAGTCCTCAGTGACCTCCTCAACGTCCTCAGCTGCAGCCGAAGCTTCCGGCTCAGTAACCGGGGCGGTGGCGCGGCGCGCACGCCACGCCGTCACTGCCTGTGCGGCGGCAAAAGCACTTCCCACGACGAGGCACCACAGGGAGCTCAAGCCCACTGCGGTCCAGACCTCAGGGCCTGTGTATCCATACACTCCCAACGTTCCGGAAACACCGTAGATTGCCACGAGGGCGGTCACTGCCACCGTGATGGTTGCAACGAGCACGACCTGGAAAGACACCAGGGCGCGGCGACGAGCAAATGCCGCCACGGCTGCGATTGCTGGGACCACCAACAACACCGCGAACCAAGGGCTAATGGAAGGCGGAACCGCGGCGGCCAAAGGTAGCGGAGGAAGCGGAACTACATGGCCGCTAAAGAGGCTCACACTGGTTCCCTCACCAATGTGCATCTCCGAGCCGCTCAGCACTGCGCCGGCTGCCACCGCGGCGTTGGGCAGGTACACAATGCTTACTAGAAACAGGCCGATTGTTCCCAGCGCATTGAGCACCGGATAGCTGGCAAGCATCTCGGCCTGGCGCGACCAACCGAATCCCCACAGAACCACCACGAGGACGAGCCCAGCCGCAACCAGGTATCCGAGGTAGCTCAGGCCGATGCGGGCGGCGTCGACGAACACGCGCGGAATGCCGCTGCGCTTGGCCAAGGCCTTCCACAAGCGAGGCCCCATGCCACCAATTAGGGAAACCGCATGAAGCAGAAGCATGCGGGGAAGAACGCGATAGAGCTCCGGAGGAGAAACATCATAGACTTTCCCGGCATCCCACAACATCAACCACGCAATGAAAGTCAGGACGAGTGGCACCACCAGCACGCAGGCGCTCAAGACAAGCAGGTCGTTGATGCTCACCCTATCCTTCACCGCCGCGCGCACACGGCGACCCACCAACCAGGCCAAGAGCAGTGCAGGTAGGGCTGGAACGAAGCCCACATCAATTCCACCAGCGCGGATAGGCGCAAGGTTGAACACCATCCAAGCCTCCCCGACGATGGTGTTCAGCCACGCCGACGGGGAGCTGGTGAGAAGAAGTGCTGCGATGGCGACCACCAGGATGCCGAGGACAACAACGAGGTGCGGAACACCGACGACGATGAGCATGCGACGGATGCGCCCGCGCAGTGTTGTTGGGGCCTGTGCGCGGCGGGCACGTGCCTTGTCTGACTCGATTCCTTTAATACGCTGCGCAGGATCCCGGCGATCCCGCCGGTGCCCGCGCTCAGAGTGCTCAGCACCATCACCGCGTCCACGCACGTGCGCGCGTGGACGGGCAGACGACCTAGACTGGGGACTCGTGTTCTTATTCATCGGCGTCCACTTTGCCACGGGCACCTCCCCCACCGGGGGTGGCGCGACGAGGTCTGATTTAAAAGGTCGCGCACACCCCCGAACGGATACTCTTTATCAGCTATATCCTTAGCTGCATCCGCCCATGAGAACTACCCACGCGCACATCGCTACCGGAGATCGAAAGCACCGCCAGAGAATCACTTCATTCACGGGAATCAGCTACCGCATCAAAACAAGCAAATCTTTCGACGTATCAAGAAGAAAAACCGCAATCCGGGTTGCTCCGCTCTCGCCGAGACGCTACTGTTACATCTCGTTGGTAACAGGAAGGTCACAATCGGATAACCAACCAGGTTTAGATGTAACGATTGTTCTGGCTGGACGATAGTGAATTAGGACGGAAGTAGAGTTCATGCGAAGCAAGACTCAGCGAAGCGCAGGTCGCCACCGCAAGATCACCACCTCGCAGACCGCGAAGGGGCGCTTGGCGGTAATGACCGTCGCCGCAGGCGCCGTATCCACCGCAGGTGTTGGCGGCGCCGCAGCCGGCACCATTCAATCCGCTGGCACTGGTGAGACCAAGGCACAGTCCATCGACTACACCTTGCAGGCAGATACCGATCCCCTCAAGGGCGCACAGGCCGCCGTTGAGGATGCCGCACCACAGATCCTCTCCATCGCTGAGACCAAGCCGGTCGCTGACCTGGCTACCCAGCTCGACAAGGCCATTCAGGCCGCCGATGCGCGCGCAGCTGCTGACGAAGCCAACCGTGCACCGTCCGTTGCCCGCCCGGCAGAAGGTACTTTCACCTCTGGCTTCGGCCCCCGCTGGGGCTCCTTCCACTCCGGCATTGACATTGCCAATGCCGTAGGCACCCCAATCCTCTCCGTTATGGACGGCACCGTCATCGATTCCGGCCCGGCTTCCGGCTACGGCCAGTGGATCCGCATCAAGCACGATGACGGCTCCATGAGCGTCTACGGACACATGCAGACCCTCGACGTCGCTGTGGGCGAGCGCGTCCACGCCGGCCAGAAGATCGCCGGCATGGGCTCTTTGGGCTTCTCCACCGGCTCCCACCTGCACTTTGAAATTCACCCCACCGGTGAGGGCGCTGTAGACCCGATTCCGTGGCTTGCAGAGCGCGGCGTCAACATTTCTTAAGCCCTACCCAACCTAACCTTCCAACAACTTTTAGGCGGCATAGAGCACTTTTGCTCTGTGCCGCTTTTTGCATCTCAACCACCCCGCCCTTGCCTTCGAGCACGCTCCACCACCTACTCCACACCGGACAAGCGGACGGGGGTATTGAAAGATTCCTTTCCCGAAAACTCTTGACCGCCCCAAAGGTTACCCGGTAACTTACCGGGTATGCACCGATCGTATTCTCCCTCTTTCCTCCGCGCAGGAGGTGACCATGTCCGTCAAACACTCCGTGCTTGCTCTGCTGAGTGAAGAACCCGCCACAGCTAGCCACATAAAAACGCGCTTTGCCGAGACCTTCGACAACCTCTGGCCGCTCAACATGGGTCAAGTTGCCCAGACCTTAAGCCGCTTGGAACGCGATGGCCTTATCGCCACCGACGGTGAGCTCACCGGCCCCACCGGGCGCCGCGCCACCAGCTATGCCATAACCCCAACTGGCCACGAAGAGCTCTCACAGTGGTGGATGTCCACCCTGCACAACGACGCCATCGAGCGCGATGAACTCGTGCTCAAAGTGTCGCTTGCAGCGCGACGCTCCGACGTCGACGTCATTGCCGTGCTCGACGCCCAGCGCTTTGCCACCGTCCGCCAGCTGCGTGAGCTCAACCGCCAAGCCTCGGAACTGCCCGCAGAGCGCAGCGCCCAGCGCTTGGCTGTTGAGCGCCAAATCTTCGACCTGGAATCTCTCTCACGCTGGCTCGACCGCGTGGAATCCCTAGCCAACCCAACCGCCACCGAGGAGGCCCCGCGATGACCCCCGACTCTATCCCCACGTCCCAGCACATGCCTTTCCCGCTCGAACTCGAGAACATCACCTGCGTCTTCGGTAGCGGCGCCCGCCAGGTCACCGCCCTGGATTCCGTCAACCTGCAGCTGAAACCGGGTGAACTCGTCGCGGTCATGGGCCCTTCTGGTTCCGGCAAGTCCACGCTGCTCAACGTCGCGGGGCTGTTACAGCCACCGACGTCGGGACGCGTGCTTCTCGACGGTGCCGATGCATCCCAGCTCTCCAAAGCCAAGGCCGCCATCGCCCGCCGCCGCCACTTGGGGCTCGTGTTTCAGCACTTCAACCTGGTGTCTTCCCTCACCGTGGGCGAGAACGTGTCCCTCCCTCTTGAGCTGGACGGGCTCTCGCCTGCGCAATGCCGAGAAGCTGCAGAGGAAGCACTCAGTGAGGTCGGTCTCGACGGCACCATCGACCGCTTCCCGGAAGAAATCTCCGGTGGCCAAGCCCAGCGCGTGGCGATTGCCCGCGCGCTCATTGGACCGCGCAAGGTGCTTTTGGCGGATGAGCCTACCGGTGCCTTGGATACCTCAACGGGTGAGGAGATCATGAAGGTTTTGCGCGCACGTATCGACGCCGGCGCCTCAGGCATACTGGTCACTCACGAGCCGCGTTTCGCCGGCTGGGCTGACCGTGTTGTCATGGTTCGCGACGGGCGCCTCACCGGCGAGGAGGTGCGTTAGTATGTCCGGCATTAATGCCGCCACCCGCCCGACGAGGCGCGATCTCAAGCTTCATCCATGGCGCACTTTGGCTGCCGTGATGCTCATTGCGCTACCGGTGGCCCTTGTCATCGGAATGGCACTCTTTGATAATTCCTCTGGTCGGCTCTCCGCGGCCTTGAGCTCACCCGAGCGAACCCTGCAGATCAGCGCCGAACACCCGGAGATTAGTTATGAAGACGTGCCAGGTCTGGCTGCCGACGTGCTTCCTGGAGGCCTCAGCGTCAGCCCGGTCACCGCTTTTTCTAGCACGTCACTAATCCATAATGGGAAGTCAGCCAGCTCCTGGGTAGATCAATTCGACGCAGAGAATCCGCCGGAGCCCGCACAGGAGGCCGTCGACAAGTTCAATCTTGGCCCCAACCAGGCAGTTCTATCGCGCTCTACCGCACACAAGCTCGACGCCTCCGTTGGAGACGTCATCACCGTGCGCACCAACGCCCTGAGCAGTGACCACCAAGCCACAGTCGCGGCTATTGCTCCCGAAAACTATGACTTTGTCACCTCCCCCACCCTCAATGACGCTCTCAGCGACCCGTCCTTTCAGATAAACACCTCCTGGGTCATCGTGGGTGATACAACGCTGACCAAAGAGGATGCCGACCGCGCCCGTGAAGCTGGGCTGGAAATCTGGGCACCGGAGCTGCGAGATACAGACCGACCCGATTCTGAGTCGGATTCCTTTGGTGGAATCCTGAGCAGCATTCTTTTCGTGCTCTTCTTCTTCGGCCTCTACGCCATCGCCGGATTGCTCATCCTTTTCCTTCTCGCGCCCGTCTTCACGCTGGCTACCGGACGCAATACGCGCCTGTACGCGCTCATCTCGAGCCAGGGTGCATTACCACGCCACATCATGTTCGCAGTGATGGCCTATGGCCTGCTGATGGGACTAATCGGCGCCACCATCGGTGCAATCGTTGGCCTAACGGTCTCGTGGGTGTGGTGGACAGCCCGCTATCCGGACTTTGCTGCACGCCCGACCTTCCTAGCTATTGGCCTCGCATGGCTCGTGGCGGTGGCAGGCTGTGTCATTGTCTCCATCGTTCCCGCGTGGTTGGCGCAACGTGGCGCCCTGTCCACAGCAATTCAAGGCGCCGCCCCCGACCGCCTCTTGCGCTTCCGTCGGTGGATGGCCATCGGCCCGGCATTCTTGCTTCTGCTCGTGCTCTTCAGCTTCAGCCCATGGGGCGGGTATATCCCCACGGTGCTGGCTCTCTTCGGAGTCATCGCGGTTGCCGCGTCTGCCCCCGCTTTGGTCTTCCTATGCTCCTTGCTATCTCGTCGCGGCCCCCTCGCGTTGCGTCTGGCTGGACGCGGCCTGACCCGGCGCAGCATGCACGCCTTGCCGACGTCCATCGCTCTCGTCTCAGTTGCCTTCGTCGCCTCCCTGTTTGGCGTGGGCATCATGACGGATAGCGCAAAGTCCACTGCCGAAGAAAAACTCGTCATGCCACCTACTTCTGCGCTGATTGAGGAGACGACCTTTGACCAACCAGCGCAGGTTTCTACGCCAGAAGAACGCGCGGCGATAGAGGCAATCCAGCAGACCACCACCGCCCGCTCCTATCCCTTCTATGCTTTCCCCTCGTGGACGACGTCTTTCAGCCTTCCGGAGGATGACACTTTTTACGAGCTCACCACCGAATTTGATTACCAGTGCGAGCAGGTCGATTTCAGCAAGCCGGTTGAGAGGGCTGTGTTCGTGGATAATCAGGGGCGGCGCACCGATGATTCCGAAGAGGCTCGCCAGGAGTGTGCGCACGAGTTGATGACGTCATTTCCTTATAACCCGTTGATCTATCAAAGCAGGATGGTTCAAACCGATTCTTCCCAGCTTGAGCTCTGGCAATTCGACTCGGAGGAAGATCGCCGCGCGGCGGCACAGACGTTGGATGCCGGCGGCATCGTGCTCCCCCACAGCAGCCACGTCGGCAATAACACGCGCGGCACGGTGACCGTAAAAACCTACAACCGCATTGACAGCCCAGAACCGAGCGGAACGCAGGAGGCTGATCTGCCGATTGTGGAGGCACTGCCTACCGCGGCCCGCGATGTGGTCTTGATTAGCCAGCAGGCAGCAGAGAAGCTGAACATGGAGCCCTTCTACGTGGGCCAAGCCCTCGCGTTCGACGAACCACCGAGCGAGTCAGAGCGCGAAGAGCTGCGAGACCTGACAGCGAGCGCTTCGCAGTCGCAATACTCGCTAAGCTTCGCAGTCTCTACTCCCGAAAGTTTCCGCTACTACCTAGGCCTCGGAATGGGGATCGTCTGCCTCATCGTGCTGACGCTCATCATTGCCAACGCAGCGAGCAGCATGCGCCAGGAAAGCACCGTGCTGCAATCCATCGGCGCCCACCCTTCACTGATGGCCAAGGTAGCGGCGTGGCAGACCTGGATGCTGGCCACCGTAAGCATGTTTTTCGGCGTGATTGCCGGTCATCTCGGCACGTACTTCTTTGCCGATAGTTCTGGATTCGTTTTCTCGACGCCACCTTATGGTCTGCGCCCGCAGGACTACTTCACCCCGGATTGGTGGCAATTCCTCGCCGTGCTTATCGTGCCGCTTCTGGCCGCCGCACTGGCGGCTGCGGTCAATCGCAGCGACAAGACGGGACCGCTGACCGCACGGGATCGCAGCGAATCACGTTCGCTGACATAGCCCTCGTGGCCCACCGTTCCCCGACCGAGCCTTCGGCCGGGGAACAACTCTTTTCACACCCCCCAACCCCTACCCCCATTCTTTAAACCTCTACTTTACCCCTGTAACAATTTTCACTTCTTTCACACATGTAACACGCTGGGCTGTTCGATAGTTTTTCGAACAATCCCTGTATTTACCTGCATTTTTAGACGTTGCGCAGGGTGATAGCTCGGGATAGTTTGTATCTCGTTGCCACAGAGCCTCAGCACGCGGCCGCACCCGCGCCGGCGTGTCGCAGGCTTCAAGGCGCATAACGGCTGTATGGCCGTGCCCTATCGCTCACAAGCTTCCTGCCGCTGACGCCGGCGGAAGCGAGCCACAGCAGGACTTAAGGACGTGAAGTTATGAAGCGCACGCTCAGCGCACTCGCCGCCGTGGCGGTCACCACCGCTACCGTGACGGCCCCAGCGTTCGCCGCCGAACCGGCAGCAAGCGTGGATGTCTCCGACGGGTCCTCCCAGGGCCCAACCGCCGGCGACATCGAAGTCAAGGAAGACTCCAAGGCCGACCTCTTCAAAGCATTCTCCGGGCTAATCGTTTCCACGGCCGGAGCCCTCAACGGGGCCTCCACCCCGGAAATCAACTCCACGCAGGACGGCTTCGATATCGTCCTCGATCCCTCCAGCATTCCTGGTCTCGCCGAGGCCTTCGCCCCACAGGGCGATCACTCCGGTCTCACCCCTATGCGCGGCCAGGATGCCAACGGTAATACCGTGGTCTTTCCGACCTCCGGTACTTTCACCTCTGGCTTTGGCCCACGGTGGGGTTCCTTCCACAACGGCATCGATGTAGCGAACCCAGTCGGCACGCCCATCTACGCAGTCATGGACGGAGAGGTCATCTCCTCCGGCGCAGCCCAGGGCTTCGGCAACTGGATCCGCATCCAGCACGACGACGGCACCATCACCGTCTACGGCCACATGCCCGGCGATCAGCTCTTGGTCAACGTCGGTGACCGAGTCACGGCCGGCGACCAGATCTCCGTCATCGGCAACGAGGGCCACTCCACCGGCCCACACCTGCACTTCGAAGTGCACCCGGGCGGCGGCGCGGCCGTTGATCCGGTGGATTGGTTCAGCGAGCGCGGCATCCTCATCTAAAGCTTTAAAGCTTTTCCATCGGCACACCGCCGATGAGCATGAGGCGGACCTTGCCCGCTGAACCGAAGTCCACGGTGACCGTCGCCCGCGCGCCGGTACCGGAGGCTTCGATGACCGTGCCCAGCCCGTACTTCGCGTGGTTGACACGGTCCCCCACAACTAAATTGAGATGGTTATTCTTCGGCATCGATGTTGCCGGAGCTGGCTTGCGCGAGCGCTGCGAAGGGGAAGACGCAGCGCCCCGCGAGCCATAGCCGCCCCCACGGGAACCAAAGAACCCGCTATCTGAGCCGAAGGTTCGCCCGTATTGATAGGAATCATCTCCACCCCACGCGCTGGACAGCGAGCTGTCTGGTTCTTCACGGCGCCAGTCGATGAGGTCCTCTGGGACCTCGGCGAGGAAGCGGCTGGCCGGGTTCGTCACCGGGTTACCCCAGGACGAGCGGAGAATAGCGCGCGTGAGGTAGAGCTGTTCCCTAGCGCGTGTAATACCTACGTAAGCAAGGCGGCGCTCCTCACTGAGCTCCTTCGGGTCCCCCAGGGAGCGCATGTGCGGGAATTGGCCATCCTCCCAGCCGGTGAGGAAGACAACGGGGAACTCTAGGCCCTTCGCGGTGTGCAGGGTCATCAACGTGACTACCCCAGACTCATGATCCGGAATCTGGTCAGCATCCGCCACCAGCGAAACCTTTTCAAGGAAGGCTTGAAGCGAGCCCGGCGCGGCTTCACCTTCCGAGAGCTCCGGGGCTTCCTCTGCATCTGCACCCAAGAAAGCCATCTCATTGGCCGCCTCAGAGCTGAACTCGCGCGCCACCGACACCAACTCGTTGAGGTTGTCGAGGCGTGCCCCGTCTTGCGGGTCATTAGAGTTTTCAAGCTCCGCGCGGTAGCCGGTGGCGTCAAGAAGCGCGTTGAGCAACTCCCCCAAATCCGGTTGACCCGTCACTTCGTTGACCATGCCCGGAATCTGCGCGCGCACGCCCTCCATCATCTCGTTGAATTTGCTTACGGCATTCACTGCCCGTGTGCCAAGCCCGGCAACCTTGCCCGCTGCCGCATCGCGGAGAGCAGCCCCAAAGCTAACACCAAGGTTCTCCGCGTGCAGAGCAATCTGTGCCTGTGCCTTGTCACCAATAGCGCGCTTCGGCACGTTGATAATGCGGCGCAAGCTCACCGTGTCATCCGGATTATCCATGATGCGCAGGTAGGCCACCAGGTCCCGGATCTCGCGGCGTTCGTAGAAACGCGTGCCACCGACCACCTTGTACGGGATGCCCGAGCGCACGAAAATATCCTCCAACGCGCGGGAGGCATTGTTGGTGCGGTACATCACCGCAATATCCGAATAGGCCGTGCCTTTATCCGCCAAGGAATCAATTTCCGAGGCGATATACCGCGCCTCGTCGTGCTCATTATCCGCCACGTAGCCGACAATTTGCTCACCCTGACCGTGGGCGGTCCACAGGTTCTTCTCGCGGCGACCCTCATTCTTCGCAATGACCGCATTCGCCGCGTTCAGGATGGTCTGCGTCGAACGGTAGTTTTGCTCAAGCAGAATCGTGTGCGCCTGCGGGTAGTCCCGCTCGAACTCCTGAATATTCCTGATGGTGGCTCCACGGAAGGCATAAATTGACTGATCAGAATCACCCACCACGCATAGTTCCGGGGCATCCGGCGGCAGCTCGCCCCGGCCCACCAAGGCCGAGACAAGCGCGTACTGCGCGTGGTTGGTGTCCTGGTATTCGTCGATAAGCACATGCTTAAAGCGGCGGCGATAAAACTCCACTACCTGCGGGAGCTGGTTAAAGATGCGCACCACTTCCCCGATGAGGTCATCGAAGTCCACCGCGTTCGCGGCACGCAGGCGGCGCTGATATTCCTCGTACACGCTCGCCACAGTGAGCTCGAAAGGATTCTTCGTCCTCTCTGCCTCTGCGCGCGCCTGCTCCGGAGAGATGAGCTCATTCTTGCGGTTGGAAATCTGATTCGCCAGAACACGTGCCGAGTATTTCTTGAGATCCAGCTGCATGTCCTTGGCGATCATGGTGAGCAGCCGACGCGCATCATCGCCGTCATAGATGGTGAAATTGGTATTCAACCCCGGCACCAGTTGGGCGTTATTGCGCAAGATGCGCACGCAAATGGAGTGAAAGGTAGACACCCACATTCGTTCTGCCACAGGCCCGACAAGCTGGCCCACGCGCTCCTTCATCTCCGCGGCTGCCTTATTAGTAAAGGTAATGGCGAGGATCTGCCACGGAGCCACCCCGCGCTCGCGCATGAGATATGCAATGCGGCGGGTCAACACGGCGGTCTTGCCCGAACCCGCGCCGGCCACGATGAGCAACGGTGAGCCCGAATGCGTCACGGCCTCTTCTTGTTGGGGGTTTAATCCCTCCAGCAACGGATCAGAAGCCTGACCGGAAGGGGTATCCGCGTTGGGTCCGGGCACGGGGGAAAAACCACCGGCGGAGGCGTCGGTGGAAGGAGCGGAAGAAGAACGGGGCCTAAACGGAGAATTGTTATTCATAATGCTCTCCAACCTACTAGCACCACCGGACATTGCCTTCCCACACCACTTCCTACCGGCGAAGACCAACGTCACGACTCATAATTCCCCTTTGCTCGAACGTGGTGGCACAATCTGAAGACATGAGCGCTTCACAATCTGGCACCCCTGACTCGGGCTTGAGCCCCGAACACCACGACCCCAACGTCGTGGACAACGGCCTCGATATTCGTATGCCCTCGGGCACCGATGATCCACTGAGCGATGCCGAGATTCAGCGCTACCGCGAAGAAATCAACCGCCTCGACCGCGTTATTCTCGACGCCATCAAGCGCCGCACCGATATTTCCCGCACCATTGGTAAGACGCGCATGAGCTCAGGTGGTACCCGTTTGGTGCATACCCGCGAAATCGCTATCCTCAACGAATTCCGCAGCGAGTTGGGCGAGGAAGGCCCCGCCATTGCCTCTGCCCTGCTGCGATTGGGACGCGGCAAGCTTGGCTAGCTGAGCGGCCCGCGGAATAATCCCCAACGCACGCGCCTCACGCTAGGCCGTGAGCTACTCTCTCCTCATGCGCTTTTTCTCTCGTCTCGCTGCAACTCTCGCCGCAGCTACTTCCGCCTTCGTGCTGACCGCCTGCAGCGGTTCTTCCTCCCACGTCGCTACCATCACCACCACAACCCTGAACCTTCCTGCCATCGGTGATTCCGGCCGCGCACAGAACTCCGGAACAAATAGGGGTTCGGAAGAAGTCCTCGACAGCGATTCTCTCTGGGATAACACCACTGAAATCCCCCAGGCGGAACGCCCCGATCCCCGCGTGGATCTGGCCCAACCGGAGGCAGCTGAGTACTTCATGACGGCTGGTGTTCTCTCTCCGGGGGTCGCAATTTACAACGCAGACAGCAGCGGACGATGCTCCGCTGGCCATTTCGTTGGCGACGGCGAGCGCCTCTTTATCCTCACCGCCGGCCACTGCGGGGATCAAGGCGACACCTTTTTCTACAAGGATCGCGCTGGAGACAACGTGAAGATCGGCGAGATGGTGTTAGAGGCCCGCAATACCAATACGGACAGGATTAACTCAGCCGACATCGCGCTCATCGAGGTCTCCAACCCAGCCGCCCAAGTCTCGACGTCACCTGCTCTGAACGCGCCTTTGGCGGGATGGATGCCCCTTGAGGAAGTTGCTTTGACGAAGCCCACAATTTGCCGCGCCGGCTCCACGCGAGGAGTCTCCTGTGGCAACTTCATCGACCGCCACGAGGATCAAGGGCTGTTTACTTTCGGCAATGACAGCGCCCCGGGAGATAGTGGCGGACCAGTCTATGCTTCCATCGACGGCAAGCTCTGGGCCGTTGGTGTGCTGTCCTTCGGCAACGACCAGGATCCCTCTGACGTCGAAGTGGGCGCCATGGAGATCGGAAACACGATGAAGCAATTCGATTTAAAGCTCTACGCCTAGTTCATCGCAGTGCAGCCTTCTGCTTCGGCAGCGAAGGGATTTCTGGACTACGGTGGACACAGTAAGTTTCATGTCTGCTACCTGCCAGAAAGGCTTTTGCAATGGACATCACCGCTCAGCCGCAGTGGGCCGCGCTCACCTCGCTTTTTGAGAGCAAAAAGGACCTCAACCTGCGTGAGCTTTTTGCCAACTCCACTTCCCGCGCCGCAGATTTTTCTTTCGATGCTGCGGGCCTGCACGTGGATCTGTCAAAGAATCTCATCGATGAGGAAGTCCTCAACGCACTGGTGGACCTCGCCCGCGCCGCCGACGTCGAGGGACGCCGCGATGCCATGTTCGCCGGCGAGCATCTCAACAACACTGAGGACCGCGCCGTGCTGCACACCGCGCTGCGCCTGCCTGTTGAAAAAGATTTGAGCGTGGACGGCCAGGACGTCGCTGCCGACGTCCACGAAACTTTAGGCCGCATGCGCGACTTCGCCACCGCGCTGCGCTCCGGCACGTGGCTGGGACATACGGGCCACACCATCAAGAAGGTGGTCAACATCGGCATCGGCGGCTCCGACTTGGGCCCGGCCATGGCCGCGAAGGCCCTGCGCTCCTACGAGGTAGCGGGCATTAGCGCGGAGTTCGTCTCCAACGTCGACCCGGCAGATCTCGCCGCAACTCTCGACGGGCTCGACGCAGGCTCCACCCTCTTCATCGTCGCGTCCAAGACCTTCACCACCCAGGAAACCCTAGCCAACGCTCACGCCGCGCGCCGCTGGCTCATTGAGCAGTTTGATGGTGACGAGTCGGCCGTCGCCAAGCACTTCGTTGCAGTCTCCACCAACGCGGAGAAGGTCGCGGAGTTCGGCATCGACACCCAGAACATGTTCGGGTTCTGGAACTGGGTGGGCGGACGCTACTCCGTCGATTCCGCCATCGGCCTGTCCCTGATGTGCACCATCGGCCCCCTGGACTTCATGCGTTTCCTCGAAGGCTTCCACGCCATGGATAAGCACTTCCGCACCGCTCCTCTGGAGCAGAACGTGCCGGCTCTGATGGGCCTGCTCGGCGTGTGGTACTCCAACTTCTTCGGTGCGCAGACCCACGCGGTGCTGCCTTACTCCGAGGACCTCGGCCGCTTCCCTGCCTACCTGCAGCAGCTCACCATGGAATCCAACGGCAAGTCCGTGCGCCGTGATGGCACCGCAGTCAGCGCCGGGACCGGTGAAATCTACTGGGGTGAGCCGGGCACCAACGGCCAGCACGCTTTCTTCCAGCTCATGCACCAGGGCACCAAGCTCATCCCGGCGGACTTCATCGGCTTTGCCCGCCCGAAGGAGGACTTCCCCACTGCAGATGGCACCGGCTCGATGCATGACCTGCTCATGGGTAACTTCTTCGCGCAGACCAAGGTTCTGGCCTTTGGCAAGACCGCTGAGGAAATCGCTGCTGAGGGCGTGGACGAAGCCCTCGTTCCGCACAAGGTGATGCCGGGCAACCGTCCCACCACCACGATTCTGGCGGAGGAGCTCACCCCGCAGACCCTTGGCGCGCTCATCGCGCTCTACGAGCACATCGTGTTCACCCAGGGCATCATCTGGGACATCAACTCCTTCGACCAGTGGGGCGTGGAGCTGGGCAAGCAGCAGGCCAATGACCTAGCACCAGCAGTCTCCGGCAAGGAGGAAGCCGCATCCGGCGACGTTTCCACCGATGCTCTCATCAGCTGGTACCGCAACCACCGTTAAGCACTGCTTGGCGACGTCCCCCGGCCGAACAGTCGGGGGTTCACGCGTTTTTAACGCGCAATCGACATGCGGGATCGCCAACGCCGCGGAGGCCCTTGTGGGCGTCCGCGTGGTGTTTTACCTTCCTGCGGGCATCCGCGTGTCTTTTGTGTTGCGTGGCGGTTTAGCTGTCGGGCGGTCCAAGTCCGTGCTGCGCGGCTTGATAGGCAACCTGGGCGGTGATTGGTTCTCCCCAGGGTGGGATGTAGTCCACATCACCGCGCAGTCGGAAGACATAGCCGGCCCCGGTGGGTTTCTCTGGGTCATCATCGTTAATGCCGTTGTGATAAGCACACAGCATCGTCAGATTCGGCGGGTCGGTGGTACCTCCTGCTTTCCACGGAATGAGGTGGTGCACCTGGGCATAATCAGCAGGCTTATTACATCCTTTCCTGGCACAGGTGGGATGCTCAGCACTAGCCATCATGCGCTGCTCAAAACCGGCTAAGCGTTTCATGCGGTGCAGCCACACCGGCCCGATGGTGGGGTGGATGAGGGTGACGTAGCCGATCTCGGCGAACTTGTAATTCAGAAACTCCGTGCCGGTCATGCGACCGCCATTGGTTAGCTCGAGCACGATATCATCGCCGTCGCTGCTAACAATCTTGTCGAGCTTGTCCAAGGTCACCACCACGCTGGTGAATACGGCTGGTTTGGTTCCGCCGTGGGACTTGGTGAAGAAGACGTGTTTGGCTGCCTTCAACAGATTGTCCTGGTTGAGAGATTCTAGAACGCCGCGCATCTCGGTGACGGTCATGGGGTCATCGGTAATGGTTAGCGAGTGCGGACCATCAGCACGGTAGGTCATGCGCACCCCAGGTTTCGGCACGCGTTTAGGCTTGAGCTCTTTTAAGCGCTTGACTGCCACGGCTGGGATGTTGTGCGCTGGTGTGCCGGCAAGCTTGACCCGTAGGTTCCAGGCATGCAGCTGATTTTTCAGCTTGGCGGTGTAGGACTCAATCAGGCTGAGCGTGGCCAGATCGTGGCGTTGTTCGGCAGCTCGGGCGCGAGCTTGTCGTTGCTTACCCGTGAATTTCGTGGCGCCGAAGTAAATGTGGTTCAGGCGTGCCAGTTCGGCGGCGTCAGCAGCCGAAGCGCCGAGCGCGCGCAAACGTTTCTCCCCTCCTACCGCCTGCTCCACTAAAGAAATCCCCGAGTTGCGGTAGGAGAAATAGGTCTCTAAATCCCCCATGACCCAGAACACTAAAGCACCCTGACCACCCCCGCAACCGGAGAGAGAATCGTTAAAGCTTGATCATCGACTCCCAGCCGAAGGGGATCTCATCTGAGTCGACAATCTTGCGGCCGAACGGGAAGCATGTCACCGGGATCATCTTTAGGTTGGCCCAGGCAACCGGAAGACCCACGATGGTCACGGCCTGGGCCGCTGCGGTGGTGACGTGGCCGATGGCTAGCCACAGGCCAGCGACCAGGAACCAGACAACGTTGGAGAACCGCGACATGCCACCAGTCCCCTTGATCGGCTGAATGACGGAGCGTCCGAAAGGCCACAGCGCGAAGTTGGCCATGCGCATCGAGGCCACGCCTGCGGGGATGGTCACGATGGGGATGCACGCCAGGATTCCAAGAAGGAAGTAGCCTAGGGCGAGGACAAGGCCACCAGTTGCCAACCAGATGATGTTAAAAATGATCTTCATACATCCCAGCCTAGCGGCGCGGCTGGCAGTGTGGGCACCACCAGATCACACGCTCCAACTCGCCTTCGTCGCCGCCGGCGTCCACGCCACCCAGCGTGGATTTCTCAATCAGCGTGCCGCAGCGCCGACAGCGCCGGCGGTTGCGGCCAAAGACATACGTGGTCTCCCCCGCCCGCTTCACACCGGTGGTGACACGCACCGGCGAGTCCCGGTTAGCCCAGATGAGGCGGCGGGAGAGGGTGAGGATCTGGGGGACGTCGACAAGCGCTACCGGCGTCGCTGGATGAACGCCGGCCAAGAAACAGATTTCGGCGCGGTACTCGTTGCCCAAGCCCGCCACGTTGCGCTGGTCCAAGAGGGCCGCACCGATGCTGCGCTCCGGGCGGGTCTCGATGCGGCGCACGGCCTCCTCGAAGCCTCCTTCTTCCCATTCTGGCGCGAGGATGTCGGGGCCAAGGTGCGCCATGCGCTGCTCAAATTCGCGCGTGGGAAACACTCCCACGTGCCCCAACCAGTGCCCTACCAGCTCGATATCGCGCGGGGTGTTCTCCATCTGTAGCACTACGCGCGCGCTGTGGCCGGGCTTGCGCCAGCGGTCACCGGCGTAGTGGATGGCCCACGTGCCCTCCATCTTGAGGTGCGTATGCAGGATCAGCTCGCCGTCGAAGTCCATGAAGAGGTGCTTGCCATAGGGCCAGACTTCCTCGCACACCAGCCCGTCGAAACGCACGGTGGCATAGCGCGGCACGCGCAGGGAGGAGGAGGTCACGCGCCGGCCCTCCATGAACTGGAGCCGGTTCGACAGCTGCAGTACAGAATCGCCCTCTGGCACAGTAGAACCTCCTCACCGAACGGGTGCCTACTCTACCGGCGCATCCTTTCCCGCACCGAATGCCAGCGCGCCCGGCTCCCACGGGGTAACCACGTGCTGCCGGCCTAGGTCTTCGATCCTCTTCACACCGAGCAGCTGCAGGGTGTTCTTAAACTCCTCCGCCAGCAGCTCAATGACGCGGTCGACGCCTTCCTTGCCGCCGGCCATCAGCCCGTAGAGGTAGGCGCGGCCGATGAGGACGAAGTCCGCCCCCAGCGCCAGCGCAATGGCGATATCGACGCCGGACATGACGCCGGAGTCGTAGATAATCTCCACGTCCGGGCCCACTTCTGCGCGCACAGCCTCAAGGGCCTGAAGGGTGTTGACCACGCGGTCGAGCTGGCGCCCGCCGTGGGAGGACACCACGATGCCGTCGGCGCCGAGGTTGATGACCTTGCGGGCGTCCTCGGGGTTGACGATTCCCTTGACAAAGAGCTTGCCCTGCCAGGACTCGCGGATCCACGCCAGGTCTTCGAAGTTAAGGCCCGGGTCGAACATGGTGTTGACCAGCTCGCCCAGGGTGCCGGTGGTCGAGGTCAGGGAGGCAAAAGTAACCGGGTCCGTGGTGAGGAAGTTGAACCACCACTCCGGGCGCCACGCGGCGTCGAAGACGGTTCCGGCGGTCAGGCGCGGCGGGATGCGCATGCCGTTGCGGGTATCGCGCAGACGCTGGCCGGCCACGGGCGTGTCCACGGTGACCACCAGGGTGTCATAGCCGTTGGCCGCCGCGCGTTCGATGAGCTCCTGGCAGGCGGAGTGGTCCTTCCACAGGTAGAGCTGGAACCAGCGGCGCCCGCTAGTGCCTTGCGAGGCCGCGACCTCCTCCACCGAGCGCGTGCCCATCGTGGAGAGCGTAAACGGGATGCCTGCGTCGCGGGCGGCTTGGGAACCGGCGTCCTCACCTTCGGCGTGCATGAAGCGGGTAAAGCCGGTCGGCGCGATGCCGAAGGGCAGGGCCGCGGGCTCGCCAGCGATCTCGGTGTTTAAGGAAATGTCGTGTGCGCCGTTGAGAACGTTAGGGAGCAAGCGCACGTCGCGGAAGAAATCGCGGGATTCTTGGTAGCTGACCTCGTCGCGGGCTGCGCCGTCAACGTAGTCGAAGGCGGCCTTGGGTGTGCGGCGCTTGGCTATCTTGCGCAGATCCCACACATCAGCGGCCTCCGCCAAGCGGGCAGCCCGGCGGTCGAGGTTGGGTGCTTCAAACCTCATGAGGTTCTTCAGCTCGGACACGTTAGGCAGTTGGCGCTTTAGCCGCATGGCAACAAGACTCCTTTTCTATAGGTCTATCAACATCTGAGGGTAGACCTAGGAAAAGCCCATGCCCAAACGCTGCTAAATAAAATTCAGTGCCGCCGCCGGCGGGGGCGAAAACCTCCTGGGCTCCCCGGTGTATCGGGCGCACCGGGGTCCCCCAAGGCCTCAGAAGCTTCGCTGTCCAGATCATCGAAGGAGAGCTCCTCCATCGCCTCGACGGCGCGACGCCCACCGCGACGTGCGGGACGGTAAGGTTCGGCGGAGCGCGCGGCTTCTCCAGAGTGGCCGTGCTGTCCTGCACGGCCGGAAGAGGCGGTGTGGGCAGATCCGGTAATCCGCACGCCCTTCGGGGTCAGTGCCGCCCCCAGTGCGCGCAGCTCACCGCCAAGCTTTGATTCGAAGATGGGCCGCCCGTTCGCCTTCTCAATGACCAGCTTGCTCAAGCGCCCGGCGGCCACCAGCTCGTTGAGGCCTGCAAGCACTGCGGCTAGTACCTCGGTGCGCTCGATGCCCTCGGGAAGAGCGTTAAAGAACGTCGTCAGCGTCTTCCCGCCGCGGGTTAAGTGCGCCACCGGCAGGCCATCCATGAGCACCACCAAGGCACCCGCGGCGCGGGTGGGGCGGGCACCAGAGTCACCAGCATCAGTCGGCGGCCAAGACAGCGCTGCGCCATAAGGGTTGGCCGGGTCCGTCGCGGCAAGAACATACGTCTGCGGCTCGCGGGTGCCGGAGGGCCAGCCTGTAACGTCCGGGGAATCATCCACACCGCGCAGGCGGTCGATGACCGCGGGCGTGGAGAACTGCGCGGCGCCCAAGCCCTCAATAACGTAGCCGCGCATGGCCTTGCCGGATTCCTCAAAACCGGAGAGCACCTTATAAGCCAAGGCGAAACCACCCAGGACGTCCTCGGCCACCACTGACCCGCGGGTAAGCACGCCATAGCGGTCCAGCCAGGCCTCGCCGTGGGCAATGGAGCGCGACGTGGCATCCGTGGCCGCGGGAACGGACAGCGACCAGCGCCCCACCACGTCTGGTGCGGTCGGCGTACTGGAGGCATTGTGCGCTTGTGCAAAGGACGTGCGCCCCATGCGCAGGCGCGAGCGCGTTGGCCGACGCCGCGCGCGATGCGCCGCACGCCCGGCAGGCCCACCTGCTGCCAGGTGGGCCCGGATAGGAGCGAAGGAATCGGGGCTGACCAGACCTGCTTCCACCAAGCCCCAGAGCGCCTCCCGGACCTCCTCGGGTGTGCCGCTGAGCTGCGGTTGAATATCGGAGATGAGGTAGCTGCCGCCGCCCTGCAGGGCCTCGAGCAGCTGGGTCTGCAGCAGGGACACGCCCGCCTCCTCCGCAGAGACCTGCGGGGCGAGCTGCGCGGCATAATCCACCGGCAGCAGCATGACCCACGGGTCGTTGGTGCCGGCCTTGCCGGCACCAAGGATGAGGACCTCGCCGCTGGCGGTGAGCTCATCGAGCATGGTCGGCGAATAATCCCCTACACGCGCAGGCAAGATGAGGCTCTCCCAGGCCGAGGCCGGCAGGCGCACGCCGGCCAGCTGCTCGATGACGGCGAAGACGCCGTCCACCCCGCGCAGCACTGGGCGCCGGCCCACCGCCGCCACCTGTTGCCAATCCGGCAGGAAGCGCCCGAAGGCCGCGGGAGAAACAGGCTGCGTGGCAGCTCGGGCAGCCGCCAGCGAGCGCGAGCGGATGACCTTGAGCACCTCCGCCGCGCAATACTCCTGCTCCTCCACGCCTTGCCGGTAATGCCCGGCCAGGATGGAGTCCAGCCCGTTGAGCGTCGAGTGCGCCACCGCGGCTGACAGGCCAAAGGCCTCCTGCACCTCGCGCGCCACAAATGGCCCGCGCGTGCGCGCCCAGCGGCTGACCAGCTGATCGACGGCATCGGTAATCGTGGCCTGCTGTGCAGGAATACCGGGCGGGACGGGGATGCCCAGGCCGTCGCGAAGCAACGGCGCATCGAGCGCTTGCGCCACGTGCTCGCGGCCGTTGATGCGCACCCGCATGATCCGCGCGCCGAGCGCATCGAGTGCGCTGGGTGGCACCGTGGCGTGCGCGCCGAATTCCTCGATCGGGATGGGGCCGAGCACGCGCAGCAGGTCCGCGACCTCCTCAGTGGTGCGCGCCTGGCGTTCCGGAGTGGTGCGCTGCAGCTGGGCGTGGACTTCGGCGATGATGGAGCCGTCGAGAAGCTCGCGCAGCTCCACCGTGCCCAACAGCTTCGCCAACAGCGCCGAGTCCAATGCCAAGGCCGCTGCGCGCTTTTCCGCTAGGGGCGAGTCCCCCTCGTACATGAACGCGCCGGTGTAGTTGAACAGCAGCGAGGACGCGAAAGGCGAAGGCTGCTCCGTGGTGACCTCCGCGATGCGCACGCGGCGGTGCGCCAGCTCCCGCATGACCTCCGTGAGTGCTGGCAGGTCATAGACATCCTGCACGCATTCGCGCACGGTCTCCAGGATGATGGGGAAAGAGGGGTAGTTGCGGGCGACGTCGAGAAGCTGCTCCGCGCGCTGGCGCTGCTGCCACAAGGGCGCGCGCTTGCCCGGGTTGCGCCGAGGCAGAAGCAGCGCTCGCGCCGCGCACTCCCTAAACCTAGAGGCGAAGAGCGCGGAGTTTCCCACCTGTTCGGTGACGATGTCCGCTATCTCATCGGCGTCGAAAAGAAACAGCGAAGCATCCGGGGCCGCCTCGCCCTGCGGCAGGCGCAGCACAATGCCATCATCGCCCGCCACTGCCTGCGCATCCATCCCGGTGCGCTCCGCCACGCGCTGCCCCACCGCCAGCGCCCACGCCGCATTCACCGGCCGGCCAAACGGGGTGTGCAACAGCACGCGCCAATCCCCCAGCTCGTCCGTGAAGCGCTCCAGCAGAAGTGTCTTCTCATCCGGGATGAGCCCGGTGGCCTCGTTCTGTTCCTGCAGGTAGGCGGCGATATTGCGCCGCGCGTTCTCATCCGCATACCGCACCACCGACGGGTCCGCGTGTGCCTCCCGCCGAAATGCGCCCAGCGCCTTGCCCAGCTCATAGGGCCGCCCAGCTTGGTCACCGTTCCAGAAAGGCAAACGCCCGGTGTGCCCCGGCGCAGGGCTAACGAGCACTTGGTCGCGCGTGATCTCCTCCACGCGCCAGCTCGTCGCGCCGAGGGTGAAGATATCTCCCACCCGGGTTTCATAGACCATTTCCTCATCGAGCTCACCCACGCGGCGCGGCGATTTCTCCTCACCGCCCACGAGGAAGACGCCGAACATGCCGCGGTCCGGGATGGTGCCGCCGTTGGTCACCGCCACACGCTGCGCGCCGGGGCGCGGGGTAAGCACGCCGCTCACGCGGTCATAGACCACCCGGGGTTTGAGCTCCGCAAAATCCGTCGAGGGATACACCCCACTGACCAGATCCAGTACGGAGTCGAAGACCTCGCGCGCCAGGTCCTTATAAGGCCAGGCGCGGCGCACGGTGTCATACCATTCGTCGGCTTCGAGTCCCTCGCTCGTGCCCGCGCTTGCCGACGCCACCACCGCCGCCACCGTCTGCTGTGCCAGGACATCCAACGGATTGCGCGGGGTGTGCATCTCCTCGATAAGGCCCTCCTCCATGCGGGCGACGGTGAGTGCTGATTGCACGAGGTCCGCGCGGTGTTTGGGATAGAAGGAACCATGGGAGACCGCGCCCACCGAGTGCCCGGCGCGGCCCACGCGCTGCAGGCCGGAGGCCACCGAGGGTGGGGATTCCACCTGCACCACCAGCTCCACTGCGCCCATGTCGATGCCCAGCTCCAGGGAGCTCGTAGCCACCACGGCCTTGAGCGTGCCTTCCTTGAGCATCGTCTCCGTCAGCGCGCGCTCGTCCTTGGACACCGAACCGTGGTGCGCCCGGGCGATAACGGCAGGTGCCTTCCCGGCGACGTCGACCTGTTTCATCAGCTGGGCCGGGTCGCGCCGGGTGGCTGGGCTCAAGGAATCTGGATCGTGTTCCTGGGCATAGAGCTCGTTGAGCCGGCTGGTAAGCCGCTCGGCGGTGCGGCGCGAGTTGACGAAGACAAGGGTGGAGCGCTGCTCCATGATTTCGGCGTAGAGTTCTTCTTCGATGAAGGGCCAGATGGACTTCGCTGTGGGCAGTGCAGAGTCTCCTACCCCGCCCTCTTCCTTGCGTTGCGCGTTTACGCGCAACGCGTCTTGGGGGCCTTGGGTGATGCCAAGGGGGTCGTCGACAGTCGCCTCCCCGATGGGCGAGCCTTGCTCCGGGGTGGGCAGGTCCGACATGTCCTCGACCGGCACGTGGACGTCGAGCTGCCAGCGCTTCTTGGCGGGCGGTGCGATGATGTCGACGGGACGGTCGCCGCCCAAGAAGTTGGCGACAGCACTCAGCGGCCGCACCGTAGCCGACAATCCAATGCGTTGAAACTCCCCGGCGATGAATCCGAGGCGCTCCAAAGTCAACGCCAGGTGCACGCCGCGCTTGGTGCCGGCCAGGGCATGAATCTCATCGATAATGACGGTATCAACCGTCTTCAAAATCCCCGCAGCCTTCGAGGTGAGCATCAAGTAGGCCGATTCCGGCGTGGTGATGAGGATGTCTGGTGGCTTGCGCACCTGGCGGGCACGCTCTGCCTGCGGGGTATCCCCCGAGCGCACGCCAACGGTAATATCCGGCACCTCCAGCCCCAGCCGCTCGGCGGTGCGGGCGATGCCGTTGAGAGGGGCGCGCAGATTATTCTCCACGTCCACGCCCAAGGCCTTCAGCGGTGAGATATACAGCACTCTCACGCCATCATGAGCGCCCTCGCGGGAGGGTTCATTACTCAGTGGCAGCGCGGTCTGACCCTCGCGCTCCACCAAAGAATTCAGCGCCCACAGAAATGCCGCGAGCGTCTTACCAGAGCCGGTTGGCGCTACAACCAGCGCATTCGCACCACCAGAAATCGCCTCCCATGCCTGCTCTTGGACGGGGGTGGGGGCGGCGAAAACGTCCTGGAACCACCCGGCCACCTGTGGGCGGAACTTCGCCAGAACGTTTTTAGACATGCCCTACTGTATCGCGCGCGCTAATCTGGTCACTATGACCGTTGAGATTTCTGATTCCCGTCTAACCAACTCCCTCGCCGATGGCTGCGGCGAAATCCTCAAAGGCGTGCGCAACGGTGGCCTGCTGCGCGGCTTGGCGCTGGGTGATGCCGGCGATGAGGCCGCTCAGGAGTGGATCTCCCGCGTCCTTGAGCAGCACCGTCCCAAGGACGGCGTCCTGTCGGAAGAGGCTGCCGATGACTTGAGCCGTTTGAAGAAGGACCGCGTGTGGATCATTGACCCGCTCGACGGCACGAAGGAGTTCGCTACCGGCCGCCAGGACTGGGCCGTCCACATCGCGCTGGTAGAAAACGGCACCCCCATCCACGCGGCCGTCGGCATGCCGGACATGGGCGTGACTTTTAAGTCCTCCGATGTGCGCGCGGTAACGGGCCCGCTGTCAAAGAAGTTCGTGGTCTCCCGCAACCGTCCGCCGAAGGTGGCGGATTACATCGCGGAGAAGATGAGCTTTGAGACCGTCGGCGTGGGCTCCGCGGGTGCGAAGGCCATCCACGTGCTCTTGGGTGACTATGACGGCTACATCCATGCCGGCGGCCAGTACGAGTGGGACCAGGCCGCCCCGGTGGGCGTGGCTTTGGCCGCGGGCCTGCACTGCTCGCGCCTGGATGGCTCCCCCATCAAGTTCAATAACGAGGACACCTTCATCCCGGATCTTTTGATCTGCCGCCCGGAGCTGGCAGAGGAGATTCTGGAACACGCCGCCGCCTACGCGGAGGCCAACGGCGGGTACTAGGTTTCTTGTGCGGCGTTCCCCCTCCTACGCAGCGCCGCTAAGTCAAAGTCCCAACTCGTCTGCAAGACGAGCAACCATTCGAGCATGAAACTCGTGGTAGTCATTTAGTGTGTCTTTGCCGAGGTAACCGAAAACCTCGGCATTAATCACACCAATTATCTGTATCCACGCCTCAAGCGCCTTTTCCATGACGCCAGCGGGAAGTTCCACATCAAGCTCATCAGATGCCGCCGCAAGGTCTTGCGAGAGCTGAGAGGAACGCGGTTCTAACTCTTTAACCGTGGTCTCAGTTAACAAAACGGCTAGTCGCCGACTAACTTTTGTACCCGCACCCGTTGTTTCTGAGGCGGGCGCTTCGTATCCAATGATGGGCGTGCCGTAAATAAGCGCCCACCTTTGAGGAAATTTCAAAGCCCACATCCTCATAGCGGCAACAAGGCTCACGAATTTAGCTCGCGTCCCGGTGGCCGCACCCACTCCTTGGGCAACGGCGCCATCGAGCGCTTCAAACGCATCGATAATCAGCATCGTTAATAGGTGGGCCCTGTCAGGCACATAGCGGTAGATACCCGAAGAAACTATCCCCAAATCACGAGCAATTGCACGCAGATTCAAGGCTTCTGGGCCACCTCCATCAAGCTGCTTTCGTCCGAGCTCAACAATGCGCGACATCGTCTCTTCGCGAGCACGCGCTCTTGGTGTCATCGACATATGAAAACTATATCAACACAAAAGAGAGCACTGCTCTTGACGGTAGCCGAGTGCGCCTATAACCTTAGAGAGCACCAGTCACTAATAAGAGTGGAGGACACTCAATGCACTTTCTCATCACCGGTGCGGGCCCCGTTGGCCGTGCACTATCACGTGAACTCGCAAAAAGAGGGCACACATGCACAATCATGACGCGGCGACAGCCCCAATTCGCCACCAGTGAAAACGTTGATTTCAAGAAGGGCGACGCAACACACAGTGACGCCTACCCAGACCAGATCGACGGCATTGCCCACTGCATCCATGCCCCATATGACGCACAAAAGTGGCGCGACCTACTTATTCCAGCTGAAGAAACCGTGCTGAAGGTAGCCACCCAACGGGGCATCCCCGTCGTCTTTCCCGAATCGATGTATGGGTTCGACCAGACTTACGAGGTGATTTCGCCTGATACTCCCCTCACCCGATCTGGCAATGGCAAACCCGGTGTTCGAGCGACCCTAATCGAGAACCGCTTGGCCTCCCCCTCGCGCACTACCTCGGTAATCGCGGCCGATCTGTACGGACCAGATGCCGGCCCCGGATGCGTTTACCATCAGCTCATCATTGGGAAGAAGCGTCCCCTTGCTCTTTTTAACGCACACGCTAAACACTCGGTCACGTATCTTCCAGACTTTGCACGAGCGTTGGCAGACGCACTTTTAGATGATTCGACACCCCCAATAATTTCCACACCTTGCGCTCCCGCTCTGACTCAAGCTGAGTTTGCTCGACGTGCCGGATGCCAACACTCCCCCATCACTATTCACCCATGGATGCTGAAAGTAGCTGGCGTTGCCAGCACGGACCTCCGAGGACTGAAAGAAATGAGATACCTGTGGGACCGTCCCTCAATTCTTACCGGTGCCACGTCCTCATGGCAGGCGACCCGAACCAACGAGGCTCTAGAGGCTATTTATCAAGCCCAGCTGTCGAAATAACAAATCTCATCACCAGTACCCCTACCGCTCTACCTAAGATTTCTCCAACGTTCTACACTTGGACATCATGAGTGACACTCCCACCGCTTCTTCAGCCCTCACAACACCATATGAGGACCTCCTGCGCCGCGTCCTCGAAGAAGGCGCACCCAAGGGCGACCGCACTGGCACCGGCACCCTCTCCCTGTTCGGTGCCCAACTTCGCTATAACCTGGCGGAGTCTTTTCCCCTGCTGACCACCAAGAAGGTCTACTTCCACGGCGTGATTGGTGAGCTGCTGTGGTTCCTGCGCGGCGACTCCAACGTAAAGTGGCTGCAGGAGAACAAGGTCCGCATCTGGAACGAGTGGGCCGATGAGGACGGTGAGCTGGGCCCTGTCTACGGCGTGCAGTGGCGCTCCTGGCCCACTCCGGATGGCCGGCACATCGACCAGATCCAGGTCGCCCTGGACACGCTCAAGAACAACCCGGACTCGCGCCGCAACCTGGTCTCCGCGTGGAACGTCTCTGAGCTGGACAAGATGGCGCTCATGCCCTGCCACCTGCTGTTCCAGCTTTACGTCGCCGACGGCAAGCTGTCCATGCAGGTCTACCAGCGCTCGGCGGACATGTTCCTCGGCGTTCCCTTCAACTTGGCTTCCTACGCGGCGCTAACTCACATGTTTGCCCAGCAAGCAGGCCTTGAGGTGGGCGAGCTCATCTGGACCGGCGGGGATTGCCACATCTACAACGACCACATCGAGCAAGTTAAGGAGCAGCTCTCCCGTGAGCCTCGCGAGTACCCACAGCTCAAGCTCCACAAGGCGCAGGACATGTTCTCCTATGACTTCGAGGATTTTGAGGTCATCGGCTACGACCCCCACCCCACCATCAAGGCGCAGGTGTCCGTTTAATGCTGGGCGCAATCTGGGCTCAGTCCCTCGACGGGGTCATTGGTGACGGCGTGGTCATGCCCTGGCACGTGCCGGAGGACCTCAAGCACTTCAAAGAGGTCACCATGGGCGCGCCTGTCATCATGGGCCGCAAGACGTGGGAGTCCCTCAACCCCAAGTTCCGCCCGCTGCCGGGCCGGGAGAACATTGTGCTGTCCAGCCGTCAGCCGGGCGAATGGTCCGCGGGTGCCACCGTGGTGGACAACCTCGACGCCGCACTTGACGCCACGCTTGACGACGCCTGGATCATCGGCGGCGGCCAGCTCTACAGCTCCGCCCTCGACCGCGTGGATACAATCGAGCTCACCCTCATGGGTGTGCAGGTGGGCGATGCCTACGGAGCAGATGCCGTACTGGCCCCGAAAGTGCCGGAGGAATTCAGCCTATCTGCCGATAGCGACTGGCTGACCTCAGCCTCGGGCCACCTCACCATCCCCGGGCAGCCGCCGAGCGAGCTGCCCATGAAATATCGATTCCTCACCTATGACAGAAAGGCTGCCGCATAATGAGCACCAACGTTGCCACTCCCGAAACCACTGAGCACGTCACCATCTTCTTCGCTGACTGGTGCCCGTTCTGTGCAAAGCTGATCAAAAATCTGGATCGCACCGAAACCCCATACGAGCTCGTCGACGTCGAAGCGGATTCCCCCGACACCGCCGACATCAACGCATGGATTGAATCCGTCAACGACGGCAATCGCATCGTGCCCACCGTCCTCTACTCCGACGGCACCCACGCCACCAACCCTTCCGCCAGCGAGGTCCGCGCCAAGTACGCGGAGCTGGCCGGCGAATAAACGAAAGGCGACGCATTTAACGCCGCCCTAAGCAGGGCTGCTAGTCTTACCTAGGTGCGCAACGCACCCCCTGCCCCAGTAGCTCAGGGGATAGAGCACGGCTCTCCTAAAGCCGGTGTCGGAGGTTCGAATCCTCTCTGGGGCACGCTGTGAAGTCTCGAGACATCGTTCCGGTCGGTGTCTCGAAATTTTTTGTTTTTAGTTGCCCCGTTGGGGTTGAGTTCGTTGTCTTTCTTGTTGTAATAGATCTTTTCCTCGGTGCGTGTGTAGGCGGCGATTTGTGCCCCGGTGGCGGTTATTTTGATGTCGACGTGGTTGTCGACGCAGACCATGGTGATGGGTTCTCCGCCCCATCGGCGTCCGATGTAGAGGCGGCGTAGTTTGTCGCCCCATCGCAGTGCTGTCTTGCCGTTCGTGCCTACTTTGTCGGTGCGTAGTCGGTAGTCGTGCTCTGGTTTGATGTCCGCTTATCTGCATTCGCCCCCATTAAGGGTGAACCTTCAGATCAATACTAGAAATAGTTTATAAACAGTATTATATGTATTAGGCAAGCCTTACCTTGCCTGATTTTCATGAATCGAGGTTTACTATGACCAAACAGTCCTCTACGCCCGCACGGAGTACAAGCTCATCCAGTGGGTCGACGGCACGTTTAAACACCAGAGATCTCATCAACGCTGGCATCTTTGCTGCACTTTACTTTGTAATCACCTTTATAAGCGGAATGATTGGATTCGCAGGACCACAATTCATGTTTATTGGATGGTTTATCGCGGCAATCGCAAACGGAATCGTGCTAGCGCTTTATGCCGTCCGCACGTCCAAAATGGGTGCTTTCACCCTCGTCGGTGGTATTAACGGATTAGCATTCATGCTCACCGGACACTACTTCTGGACCTTGCTGGGAAGCATAATTCTTGGGTTTATCGCAGATTTGATTATTACAAAAAGCCACCTCAGTATTGCCAAGTCCTTCCCTATTGCCTACGGCATCTTCTGTGTCTGGATTTCTTTGCCTTTTATCCCGCTAATTCTGGATACGGACTCATACTACGTCGATATCGCAGACCAAATGGGTCAAGAATACGCCGATGCTATGTCGGATATCTTCCAGCCATGGACCATTGGAGTACTGGCCATTTGTGCGCTCATCGTCGGCTTTATCGGAGGAAAGGTCGGAGTTCGCGTCAGCCGCAAACACTTTGAAAGCGCTGGTCTCCTGTGAGCCTGCAAAAACAGGGCGTGCTTCGTCGATCTTCGATCGATCCACGGACCGTGCTGCTTTCTGTTCTAGTAATCAATGCGGTAGCTCTCAGCCACGGCCACCTACCGACACTGCTGATTTCTATCGCCTTCAGCTCCATCGCACTAGCTACAGTAAAGCCACACTATGGTCTTATTTGCCTGTTCGCTTTTGCATTATCCTATCTAGGGTATTGGGGCCTATTACAGCTTCCTGGCTCCACATTTTTCGCTTTTTCAGCGGCAATTTTTTCGTGGCTAAGCCGTTTTGTCATCAGCATGTCCATCGGCGCATTCGGCTTGCTCACTCTCACACCATCCACGTTGACCTCAGCACTGCGGGACCTGCGTTTACCAGGCTGGGCCACCATTCCACCGGCGGTTTTCCTGCGCGTTTTGCCGATAATCGTGGCAGAAGCCAAAGCGATCCGCGATGCCATGGTCCTTCGGGGTCTCCAGCCTGGAGTAAAAAGCTGGATCACACAGCCCACACAATCGTCCGCGATGCTGATCATCCCCCTATTAGGCGCCGTCGTCCGCGCTGGTGATGAGCTCGCTGCCTCTGCTCTTGTCCGCGGATTGGGAGGCCCCACACGCCCAACCACCACCGCCGATCTTTCCTTCAAGCTTGTCGATGCAACTGCACTAGCTGGGTTGGGCCTCATTGTTGCCTCTGTCTGGCTCCCCACGGAGGTCCACTTATGAACGAACGCAGTATCGCAACCAGTGTAAACGCCCACAACGCTTCTTTTACATATCCATTGGGCGCTCGGCCAGGCATTCAAGGTGTATCTGATGTGTCTTTTTCTGTCTCTCCAGGACAGTGTCTACTGATTACCGGTGATTCCGGATCGGGAAAGTCCACGGTACTCAAGTTGATCAACGGACTCATCCCCCATTTCAATCCAGGAGAGCTACTAGGCGCCATCACTATTATAAAGGATGACCAGGCTTTTAACCCTGCGGAAGAACCGCTGTCCCGAGCCATCGAGTTCAGCGCCTCAGTATTCCAGAATCCAAGGACACAATTTTTCACTGAAAGCGTCAATGCAGAATTGGCCTTCGGGCTAGAAAACCTTGGTGTGGATCCCACAGAAATTGAGTCGAGGATTCAATCAGCGGTCGAGCTACTAGGCATTAACGATCTTCGGGGCCGGCGATTCAAAGAATTATCCGGTGGACAGTTACAAAACGTGGCATGCGCATGCGCGCTTGTGTCCCCGGGCAGTCTCGTGCTTCTCGATGAACCCACGTCCAATCTCTCCATGGAAAGCATCGATATTCTTGCACGCGCGCTACACCGCTTGAAGGAATTAGGCACAACGATCATTATCGCTGATCACCGCCTCTTTTTCTTAAAAGATATCGCTGACCAAGTTATTTACTTGACTCAGGGAAAAATAACGCGGAGTTTCCACGCTCAGGAGTTTTATGCCTTAGACGAACCCGAACGCAAACAATTGGGGCTACGCAGCTTACAGCACGTTCCCCTGCCCGCGAGCGTGCCGGTACCACCCACGCTCGAAAACGCCGATCCCCAGCGGAGCGGACTCGAGTTAAGCAACATCTGTTTTTCTTATGGCACGCATGAGGTGCTAAACATTGACCACGTATTTTTCCCCAGCGGCGAAGTCACCGCCTTAATCGGGCCCAACGGCGCTGGAAAAACCACCCTCGCCAGGATCATTTGTGGTCTTGCTTCTCCCAAACGCGGCGGTAGTCTTCGTTTGAACAGCAAACGAGTAGGAGCGGCTGCCCGCAGACGTACCGCGTACATGGTGATGCAAGATGTTGGCCGCCAGTTATTCGCAGCCACCACCGAAGAAGAAGTAACGCTCGGACTGGCAAAGAAGAAGCGGGACCATATCGATGTCAATGAGATTCTCCATCGCCTCGATCTGGCAGGAATGGCCCAACGGCATCCGCAGTCTCTGTCCGGTGGGCAACGGCAACGCTTAGCCATAGCTTCAGCCCAAGCCAAGCAAGCAGAGGTCTACATCTTCGATGAACCTACCTCTGGCGTGGGCTGGCGCCAACTGCAATCCATCTCTGCGCTCCTTCGATCTCTTGCAGCAAGCGGAGCAGTGGTCATCGTCATCACCCATGACCACGAATTCATCCAAGAATCAGTCACCAGAATCATCGATATGACTGACATCAACAAGAATTGAGAAAGTAATGTCTGAAGTAAAACAAAGTTCCACAGAATCAAGCGGAACCCACGCACCAGAATCACACGGTGCGTCACCGGAAGAAGAGGCTCGCGCAAAACTAAAAGCCGGGCAGGTCGCTCTAAAAAAGCTACTGGCCCCAGTGCAAACAACCATCTACTTCGCACAGTTTCTCTCGCTTATATCCTCGGTACTGGCCGTAGCACCCTACGTCGCGTTGGTGGCACTGGGAAATGCTCTAATCGACGGCAATACTGATGACGTCGCGTCCATTGTGAAATGGCTACTTGCTGCATTTTTGGGACAGCTATTCTTCTATTTCCTTGCCCTTGCGATCACCCACTTCGCTGATGCAAAGCTGGTGGGGATTAACCGGCGCCGAATTATTACCGCTATTGCGAAAGCACCACTCTCGTGGTTTAGCCAGACTAATTCCGGCAAAGTCCGCAAAGCCGTCGAGGACGATACGTTAACTCTGCACACCCTGACAGCCCATGCTCCTGTAGAGAAGGTCGCCGCGATCTTTACGCCCCTCGCGCTTCTGGTTTATGCCTTTATCTTGGATTGGCGCCTTGGTCTACTTTCTATTGCCACTGTGCCCATTTTCCTAGCAATCCAAGCGTATTCAATGAAAGATATGGGCACAAAAACTGCGGAAATGGATAATTATCTGGGTGAGGTCTCTGCGACTGCGGTGGAGTTCTCCGAAGGTATTTCCGTCGTCAAGGCTTTCGGCACCGTTGGCAAAGCCCACGCTCGATATCGCGAAGCTGCCCAAAAATTCGCGGAATTCTATTACGAGTGGGTACGTCCGCTTCTGCGTGTTTCCGCAATCTCAGAGTCTGTGGTGGCGGTTCCTGTCCTCATCCTTATCAATGTAGGAGCCGGTTCCCTGCTGATAGCTGGTGGCTATGTCACGGTCGCTGAAGTCATCGCAACAACGTTAATTGCGCTGGTGATACCGGGCACGATTCAAACCGTCGGCCAAATGATGTGGTCTTACCAGCTCGCTGGCAATGCGGCGTTGCGCCTTGATGAAGTCATGACAATTTCCCATGTGAAAGAAGGCCAAAAGAGCCTCGATGCCAGTAGTCAAGACATGGAGGTGGAGTTCCATAAGGTCAGCTTTAGCTACGCCCCAGACAAACCAGTCCTCCAAGACTTTTCTGCGCAACTAAATGCAGGCACTGTCACGGCATTGATTGGCCCCTCCGGGTCTGGCAAATCCACAGCAGCAACGATGCTGGCGCGTTTCCAGGATCCAGATTCGGGCACAATCACTATCAACAACGTGGATATCCGTGATCTCACTTTCGACAGTTTGTACCGCATTGTGGCTTTCGTCTTACAAGATCCTCACTTACTGCGTATGAGTATTCGGGAAAACATTCGCCTTGCACGCCCAGAAGCCCGCGATGAAGAGATCTGGCAAGCCGCAGAGGCTGCGCACATAGCTGCTGATATTCGCGCTTTACCGGCTGGGCTCGACACCGTTGTTGGTGAAGACACCTCTTTATCCGGTGGACAACAGCAACGCATTTCTATTGCCCGGGCAATCATTACCAATGCCCCAATCTTGATCCTGGATGAAGCTACTGCGGCAACTGATCCTGACTGCGAAGCAGAAATTCAAGCAGCTCTAGCCACACTCGTCAGAGGCAAGACCGTCTTAGTCATCGCCCACAAGCCGGAGTCCATCCAAGGAGCAGACCAAATAATCTGCCTCAAGCCTATGAAGGATAATTCTCATGTCTAATGCCACTACGCCTGTTAGTTCGCGTCTTCGTGATCCGCTACTCACTCGCAGTGTCAAAAAGCTGCAAAGTCCTGTAGGCCATAAGCTCAATAAAAGGTATGCTTGTCTATCGCTTATCGTTGGCGTGCTTGATGGCCTCGCCGTTCTCACGCTCGTGCCACTTACAAAGGCACTCGATGGGGATACGACGATCGCACCATGGATGTGGACGCTTTTGGCAATTGCGCTCGTAGCTTTTGCGCTACGATTTTTCGCAACCCTGGCCTCTTACCACACGGCCTTGGATTTCATCCGAGCCGCGCACACGACTGTGGGCGATAAATTAGCAACGCTACCGCTCGGCTGGTTCGTACCGGCTAATACCGGCGGCCTATCTCGCCTCGTTTCAGATCGCTTTATGGTGGCGTCCGAGACCATTGCGCATGTTCAAGGAACGATATACCGCGATAGCGCGGCACTTGTCACCTTGTTAGTAGGAGCGTGTTTCTGGAACCCGAAGCTGGGCTTGGTCCTTCTTATCATCGCACCATTGGCGCTCGTGGTGATGCAGTTGGCTGCATGGATTCGTGAGAAAGCATCGAACCGCGCACTGGGGCCGAGTAAAGAGCTCTCCCAGCGCATCGTAGAATTTGCTAACCGTCAACCAGCCCTGCGCGCGGCAGGACAATCACAAGTTTTTGCGCCACTAGAGCAAGCGCTAGAAATCGACCATAAAGCACGAATACGCGAGCTATGGGTATCCACATTAGCTTTGCTACTCAACGGCATAGTAGTGCAGATCTTCATTGTGGCTCTCATTATGGTCTCCGCGGATCTTGCCGTTGAAGGCGCCCTATCGCCACTAGAAACAATTGCGATCATCGGAATCAGCTTGAGGTTTACCCGCACGCTTGAGCAGCTGGGTTCTTCTTTCGTCGGTTTAGATGCCGGCCGTATCGCGCTTGCAGAAACTGAGCTCATCACCGATGCTCCTTCCCTGCCAGAACCCACTACTCCGCGCCTAGGCGATGGTTCGGGAAATGTAGAGCTGCTTAATGTCACGTTTGGATACGGCGATACACCAGTATTGGTAGATGTCACTTTCCATGCTCGACCAGGCACCGTTACCGCCATTGTCGGTCCTTCTGGCTCCGGAAAGACCACAATTGCGCGCCTTATTTCGCGATTCTGGGATGTAGATTCCGGGGCGGTGATGGTTGACGGCGTAGATATCCGCGAGCTTGGAACCGAACAGTTAATGTCCAGGCTGTCCATGGTCTTTCAGGACGTTTACCTCTTCGACGACTCGTTAATCGCTAATATCCGCGTTGGTCGTCCCGACGCCTCCGATGAGGAAGTCTTCCGCGCAGCTGATCTTTCAGGCGTGACTTCTATTGCCAACCGCCTAGGGTGGCATACTCCTGTTGGTGAAGGCGGTCGGCTTCTATCCGGTGGTGAACGCCAGCGCGTATCTGTAGCTCGCGCGCTTCTCAAGCAAGCGCCGATTGTACTCTTTGATGAGGCTACCTCCGCACTCGATGCAGAAAATGAGGCAAACATTCTTGCTGCGATGGACGAGCTACGGGAGCAATCTACTTTTATTGTCATCGCCCATAAGCTGGATACAATCAAATCTGCTGATCAAATCGTAGTCTTGGATGAACACGGGCAAGTCAGCCAGCTGGGCACGCATTCTGAGCTTTCCGATGTCCCCGGTATCTACCGTCACTTCTGGCAGCAACGCAAAGCAGCACGCGGGTGGAAAATCAGTTCGGGACGCGATTAACGCGGGCACCGAGATCGGCGTTGTTTGCGGGGGCACCCTTCTCCCCCGCAGCACGGAGCACCCTAAGTGCACCGACAAAGCTCAGAGCGAAGAATGCGGTAGCGGCTACGAGCGACCACTGCGCGGCGTTGGCCATGCCTTCGCCAGTTTGTTGTTCATGATCGTTCTCCTTAATCTTCAGTTCCTTGCGCACGGGCAAGCACATGCTGCCCTAGCGATTTCAGGCCCACGAAGCACTGTGAAGCCGAATCAGTCAAGCGACCTTTCTAACAAATAGAGGCCGCTGCGAAACGTGCCAACACAATAGAAAACCCCCGCCTCAATGTGAGTCGGGGGACGGAGGTTCGTGGGCTGAGCGCTAGTTCAGGCCCGGAATCTTCGGCAGCGGAGGCTGCGGGATGTTCAGGCCAAAGACGCGGTTGATGGTGGGGATGAGGCCATAGGCCGCGCCGCCGAGGACTGCGATGACAGCGACGATGGGCAGGATGACCTTCGCACCACGGCTGGAGCCGGCGAAGAAGGCCTGGCCCATGTCGTCGATGGAAGGTTCATTCGTGTCGGTTGGATCCGTCGGCTGGGACGGCGTGTTGTCGTCCTCGGACGGGTCCTTCTGGACGGCCGGGCGGGCGGTGAGCCACTCGTCGGAGTCCAGAACGCCCTGGGTCAGGCGGGTCTCACCAATCCAGCCGTACCACGGGTCCTGCGGCTTGCGGTTATCAAAGCCAGCGCCCATGACCCACTGCAGGTCGCGCGGGAGGAGGCCCTCGGCACCCTTGGCGTTGCGCAGGATCGGTGCACCGTTGATGAACATCTCCACGGTGTCGGAATCCGGCTTGTTCACCACGGCGATGTGCATCCACTCATCGGTGGGCACCTCGTGGGACCACACGGTCGAGCCTTCGCCTTCCTTGGGCTCTGCCCACCAGCGCAGCTCACGCAGGTTGGAGATGCCGAACATGACGGTGGGGTCGGTGTCCTCGGAGCCGTCGACAAGCTCAGCGATGCTGGAGTCGCGGGAGAGCGCACTGCCCCAGCCGTGCTCAGAGCCGTTGAAATCCTTCGGGATCTTCACGAAGGACTCGAAGGTGTAGCCCGCGGAGGTATCGACCTTGTTGATCTCAGCGCCTTCCTTGGAACGGAACTCCGCCATCGCGGCCTTGCCGGCTGGGTCGGACCAGTAGAGGGAGCCAGAATCAGAGGACAGCGGGTGGTGGTCCTTGGTGTAGGTGATGCGCTCGCCCGTGTTGGAAGGACCACCCTCGCGAACGAGGTCGCCGGCACCGTCGGCGCCGAAGGCATCCGGAATGATGGCGCCTTCGGTGGCCACGTCACCGTCGGCAAGCTGCTTGCCTTCCTTATCCTTGGTCTGGCCCGGGCGCCAGTGGAAGACGGTCTTGTCGGATTTCACGAAGTCGTTCGGCCCCTCCGGAAGCTGATCCTTCGGGATGGTGTACGGGGTGTAGCCTTCCTCAGCGATGTCGCGGGCCTTCTGGCCAAGGTCCGGGTCATTCTCATCGCCGATGGACCAGTCTGGGGCGAAGTCAGCGAAGCGCTCCTTGAAGTTGAGCGTCACGTGGTAGCTATCGCCCTTGCCATCGAGGATGAGCTTGTCGAACTGCGTGAGCTCCTTTGCCGGCTTCTGCGCGACCCACGGGGACAGGGCGGTCATCTCCAGTTCGTTGCCGGAGAGGTCGAACTCAAGCACGCCGAGCAGGCCATTGCCGCCCTGGTAGGCCATCTGGTAGTCCTGCAGGATGCCGATGACCTCGTGGCCGGCATCATTCTTGTCCACGCGGTAGCCCGCGCCGTGGTGGTGGCCGCCCATGGTAAGGAAGATCTGGTCGTTCTTCTTAATGAACTTGTCCCACAGGCCCTGGCCGTAGTCATCGGAGTAGAAGACCTCGCCAGCACCATCGATGTTGAGCACCTCGTGGCTGGTGAGGATGACCGGGAGGTCTGGGTGAGCATCGAGAACGCCCTGGGCCCACTCGAGCGCTTCGTCATCCGCGCGCCAGGCCAGTGCCAAGACCAGGTACTTCTGCCCCTCAGCCTCAAAAATGTGGTACTCAGAGTCGTTGTTGACTGCGGTGTGGCGCTCCTGGAAAGTCTCCGGGTTAGCAGCCTCGGCGCGCCCGGCGCTGAAGTAGTCGTTGTAGGGATGCGCTGAACCATCCTGAATCATATCGTGGTTGCCCGGCAGGATGGAGTAGTTCAGGTCGGAACCGTCGAGGACCTCCATGGCCTCATCGGCGACCTTCCACTCCCCCTCGACGTCCGCCTGGTCCACCACGTCACCGAGGTGGGTAGCGAAGTCCATGTTGAGCGCCTGCTGGTTCTTCACCAGCCACTCGGTCTGCGCCTTAAAAGGCTCGCTACCGTAGCGCGCCTGGGCCAGGTTGCCAGTTTCCGGGGTGGAATAACGGGAGTAGAACTGGGTATCCGGCAGCACGCCGATGCTAAAGCGCGATCCCAAATCCCCTGTCGGTTCGGCAGCGGAGGCAGGGGCAACGAGGAACGTACCGGCCACCGAAGCGGTGACCACGGTGCCGAGCAGGCGGCGAGACGTCATAGATCTTCCAATCACAGTGAATACAACCAAAAGAGACACCAGAAATGTATTCTCCACAGCTTGCGCTCACGTAACTACTGCGTGAACGCACGTTTAAATGATTACTCGCCGCTAGGATGAACGCTCATGAGCAACATCACGAAGAAGTATGACGTCGACGTCACCCGCGTAGATACCGGCCACTACCGCGCCACGAATGCTGCAGGGGCCAGCCTCGAGTTTGGCCAGGGCGAGGGACTGTTGAGCCCGGTGGAGCTGTTGCTCGCCGCCGTGGCGGGCTGCTCGGCCGTCGACGTCGACGTGGTCACCTCCCGACGCACGGAGCCGGAGCTTTTCGACGTCCACGTGGAAGGCACCCGCGTCAACGAGGACGGCGCCTCAAGGCTGAGCGACGTCGACGTGGAATTCTCCCTCCGCTTCCCTGATACCGACGCCGGCCGCCAAGCCCAGTCCATGGTGGATCGCCTCGTGCGCATCTCCCACGACAAGGACTGCACCGTGTCCCGCACGGTAGAAAACCCCACCAACGTCACGTTCCGCACGACCCAGCCCTAAGGCTGCACGCCTTAAGCGCCTGTGGGGCGCTTTAAGCGAAAGGGTTATCGTCGCGCGAGGGGTTCTCCTCCCACGATTCGGCGAAGGGGTTGTCCATGGTTTCCTGCATAGTGTGGGAGTCATCCCCGAAGGGGTTGCGCCCAGCATCGCTGCGAAGGCGGCAGTAGCGCTCCAGGTCCGCCTGTGCCATATAGCCCAGCTCTTCGCCGTCCACCACGAGCCAGGGAAGCGGGTTCGGATCCACCATGCGGCGCGGCTGCCCTTGGTGTGGCGAGGACAACATGGTGCGGATATCCGTCCGCGCTTGGTCTAGTTCCCCGAGGTCTTTCGGGCTCATTGAGGTTTTTATGGTCTTGCCGCCGCCGGTTCCAACCACCTCTGCCTTGAGCATGCTAAAAGAAAAGACTCCTGAAGGAATCGAGGGATTGCGCATGTCCACCTTGTCGAAGGCAAGGACATCGTCATCGTCAAAAACCAGAATGAGCCCTTGCGGGGTGATATACACCCAGGCCTCGTGCTGCATGTCAACGTCTACCCGGTAAAACCCGATGATCGGCTCGTCCGGCTCCAACAAACCATAGGCGTTGAGTTGCATCGTTCCCACGCCACCGCACTGCGCAAAGCCGTGATCCCACAGGTATTTCACCTGCCCTTGCAGCAACACTTCCCACAAGCCACGAATGAAGTCAGACAGGAGAGCCCCGTATTTATTGGCTAGCGGCTTGTGGATGCGCAAGTAGCCCGAGCGGATCTCAAACACGATTGGGTACGTCAGGGGCAGTGATTCGACGAAGGCCTCATCGATGTGCAGGCGGTCATTATTCGCCTCGATGAATTCTTCCGCGGGGAAAAGATGCTCCACCACGAGGGTGTTTCCTTCTTCACGGGTATCGAGGATCCACTGAGAGTTCCGACGGCAGTTCTCGATGTAGCCCTGAAGCGCCGCTTGCACCTCAGCATCGCTGAACTGCTGGTGGTTCAGCCGGAACACGCTGTCGCCCTGAATGAAACGCATTCTCAGCTCTTCAGTCATACTTATTCCTCCGTCTTTGGGTGCTCAGTGGTGAAATTTTAGACCATTGTGACTAAAGTTATCCCAGATACTTTCTTTGCGTTCGCCTTCATCGTCGCACTCAGCCCTCTAGGAGAACTCCACTATGTCTCTGTCCCGCCGTTCACTTATCAAAGCTGGCGCTCTCGCGCTGACCGCCGGCGCCATAGGCAGCCAAGCACCTGCCGCCCTCGCTGTGGGCCCAGCTGTGGGCACCATCATTGACTTCTCAGCCGGTGTCCCTTCTGCGCGCGCGATCAAGGCCGCAGGCCACCTTGGCGCCATCCGCTATGTTTCCCAGCGTCGCCCCGGCGCCGACTGGATGAAGGGCAAGCCGGTCACGCTGGCGGAGACGAAGGCCAACGCTGCTGCCGGTCTGAAGACCGCCTCCATCTACCAGTTCGGACGCGCCGACACCGCCGACTGGCTCAACGGCGCTGCGGGCGCTGCGGTCCACGCCCCGCAGGCCATCGCCATCCACAAGGCCGCTGGTGGGCCGACGGGCCGCCCGATCTACATCGCGATCGATGACAACCCCACCCGCGCTCAGTATGAGAACAAAATCCGCCCTTACCTCAAGGCCTTCTCGACGGCGCTGAGCGCCGCTGGCTACCAGACCGGCGTATACGGCAATTACAACGTCATCGACTGGTGCGTCAACGACCGCATTGGCCAGTTCTACTGGATGCACGATTGGGGCTCGGGCGGCAAGATTCACCCGCGCACCACCATCCACCAGAAGGCAAAGAACCAGGCCACCATCGACGGCGTGACCTGCGATATTAACACCGTCTATGCCAATGACTGGGGCCAGTGGACCCCGGGCCAAGGCGCGGTGACGCCGCCCAAGGTCAAGGACATCCCGGCCGTGCCGGACAACGTCTCGCTGCCCAACATCACCCTGCCGGATCCCACTGGTCGAGGCTCCAGTGTGAGCAGTGATGGCATCACCATTGCTGGTTCTTCCATCAGCAATGACCAAGTGCGCGGCGCGGTGGATATCCTCAACACCGTGCGCCAATCCATGGGCTAATAGCCATCCCGGGGCGCGATATTCTAGCGCACCCCGGGGGTCTTCGAGGCCGACGTCTTAGACGTTGGCCGAGAAGACGGTGCAGAGGAAGACGGCTCCGAAGAGGAAGATGTCGCGGCAGCCGATGTCGCTGTCGTGGAGGTCGCAGTGGGCGCAGCGCTGGACGTCGTCAAGCGCGTGGCAACAGCACCAGGATTAGCCAGCGCCTCCTTGTTCAGGTTGTTGCCCTTCACCAGGTTTTTACCGGTGATCTCCTTGCGTACATAAGACGTCAGCTCCTGAGCGCTTCCTTCGATGGACGCAGCCACGACGAAGTTCTCTCCAAAAGACACCGAGGAATGGCGGTCCTTGCTGTCCGACCATCCCCACTTAGAGCCCACGACGTCGCTCAGCTTCGCGGTGCCGTAGTTCTGTTGATATCCGTCGGCCGATACGGCATCGGCGTGTGACATCGCCACCAGCACAGGATGGGTCGGATCATCCTCCATGAGCTGAACAATGAACCTCACAACGTCGTACGTAGAGGTCATGGAATGCCCCCAGTCCTCCCCCGCGGACGTGGACTCCAAGCCATATTCTTTAGCGATGGCATCGATGGATCGCGGATATTTCTCAAAGAGCTGTGCGGCGCTCTCGTCGGAGGAATCAGCAATCATATCCAGTGCTACGTACTTGTCCTCGAAAGACCCGCGTTCCAGCACGTAGGTTGCGATGTAGAGCTTGATCAGGCTCAACGCATAGCGCGGCTGGTGTTCAGTGGTCGAGCCCATGTGCATGCCAGTCTCAATGCGGTAATACGTGATGGCCTTGGACTCATCGCCCTTGAGGAACTGACCTACTGAGTCCGGGACAGCGGCCAGCTGCAACTGGCCTTTCCGATGTGTGATGGGGCCAGGTTTGCGTGCGCTGGTCTGCGCTGAACCGCCAGCCGCGGAGTCTTCTTCGTGCGCTGGCGAGCACGCAACGAGAGAGGCTGCACCGAGTACGCACGCCAGAAGGGCGGCGCCAGCTCGCACTGACGCCGCCCTGTGAGAAGGCTGAGAGTAAAACACGATGTTTGATTCTACTCTCTACCGCCTGAAACGGTGTGATTGAGGCGTTTTAGTGATCCACCGGAGCCTCAACACCCACGCCGGTCAGGGAGCGAACCTCCATCTCGGCGGACAGTTCTTCTAGGTTGTCCGGCGGGGTCATGATGGAAACGATCCAGCCGGCGAAGAAGGCCAGCGGGATGGTGACCAGGCCCGGGGAGGACAGCGGGAAGATGGACCAGTCAGCGTTCGGGAACATCGAGGTCGGGGTACCGGAGACTGCCGGGGACAGGAAGATGAGTACCAAGCAGGAGATAACACCGGTGTACATCGACGCCACGGCACCTGCGGTGTTGAATCGACGCCAGTACAGGGAGTACAGGATGGTCGGCAGGTTGGCGGAGGCAGCCACGGCAAAGGCCAGGGACACCAGGAAGGCAACGTTCTGGGTCATGGCCAGAATGCCCAGGATGATGGAGACAATGCCCAGGACGACCACGGTGATCTGGGAAACGCGAACCTGCTCAGCCTCGGTGGACTCACCGTTGCGGATGACGGAGTGGTAGATATCGTGCGCGATGGAAGCCGAAGCAGTGATGGCGAGGCCGGCGACAACAGCCAGAACGGTAGCGAAGGCCACCGCGGAGATGACCGCCATGAAGATGGAGCCACCGATCTCCAACGCCAGCAGCGGGGCCGCGGAGTTCGCACCGCCCGGTGCGGCGAGGATGCGGTCCGGGCCAACGAGGGCGGCAGCGCCGTAGCCCAGAACCAGGGTCATCAGGTAGAAGGCACCGATGATGACGATGGCCCAGGTAACGGAGCGGCGAGCCTCGGTCGCGGTCGGCACCGTGTAGAAGCGCATGAGAACGTGCGGCAGGCCACCAACACCGAGAACGAGGGCAATACCCAGGGAGATGAAGTCGAGTTTCGTGGTGAGGTTCTTGCCGTACTTCAGCCCCGGCTCCATGATCTGGGAAGCCTCGTAGCCGCCTTCCTTGATTGCTTCGGAATTAGCGTGCATATCAATCGCCTGGGTAAACAGGGCGCTGAAGCCGCCCTTCAGCAAGACAAAGGTGAGGATGCACATGATGACCACACCGGTGACCAGGAGCACGGCCTTGATCATCTGCACGTAGGTCGTGCCCTTCATGCCACCGACAAGAACGTAGACGATCATGAGGATGCCCACGATGCCAACGACGACGGCCTGCCACTTGAAGTCGTGAATATTCAGGAGCACGGCCACGAGGGAGCCCGCGCCGGCCATCTGTGCGATGAGGTAGAACAGCGACACGAACAAGGTCGAGATTGCCGCCGCCACGCGCACCGGGCGCTGCTTGAGACGGAAGGACAGCACGTCCGCCATGGTGAAACGGCCGACGTTGCGCATCGGCTCGGCGACGAGCATCAGAGCAACGAGCCAGGCAACGAAGAAGCCCACTGAGTAAAGGAAGCCATCGTAGCCATTGAGCGCGACGGCACCGACGATGCCCAGGAAGGATGCGGCGGACAGGTAGTCACCGGAGATAGCCAGGCCGTTCTGGCGGCCGGAGAAACTACCGCCACCGGTGTAGAAATCAGAAGCTTCCTTCGTGGACTTACCGGCTTTCAGCACCACGTACATGGTGACGACAAGGAACGCCGCGAAGACTGAAATATTGAGAATCGGATTGCCGGCGGAGGATTCCGCTGCGGCCAAGGTCATGGTCTGCATTGTTTAGCCCTCCAGTTCCTGGCGAATGGCCGCTGCCTGCGGCTCGATGTTCTTATTGGCGTAGTTAACGTAGATATACGTGATGATGAAGGTGGTCAGAAACTGGGCTAGCCCGAAGATGAGGCCAACGTTCCAGCCTCCCCCAAGTTCAATAGCCATGAAGTCTGGCGCAAAAACGGCGGCCAGCACGTAGAGGACGTACCACACAAAGAACGCCACAGTCATGGGGAAGGTGAACTTGCGGTATGTGCCGCGCAGCTTGGCAAACTGCGGGCTGTCACGCATCTCGATGAACTCTTGCGGCGTAGGTTCGCGGCGCGAGTTAATCGAAGCAGGTGCGTCAGTCATGTCGCTCTCCTTACAAGGGGTCTTTTCTCCACAAACCGTGGTGAGAGACAAAGGTAGTGTCTTCAATCACGTTTTGCCTTGCACAGTAAGTTACCTAACCCCTCTTGCAAGGTTGTAAATCCTGCCAAGAAAAGTTAATAACACGCACTTTTACTACCCCCTCCCCCTGCATCTACAAGGCATTTTCAGCTCACCGCTAGCACCCCCACAGGAGAATTCAAAGAGGGAATCTAATTTAGCAAACCGAAACTTCGCAGGATCTTTAACAGATCTTCACTCTCCTCTCCTGCCGATCCCCACCTTCCCAGGCACACAACAAAGCCCGCCTTCAGCACCCCACCCTTCTTCCCAAAACATTGAAGGAAAAAGAGCGCGATGCGGAAGACGGGCTCCATCGCTCACGGGCACGTAACGCACCCCGCAGTGTTCAAGCTTTAGGCGCCAGGAAACTCACGCGGGTCCTTGAACATGCGGCCAAAGCCTTCCTTGCCATCAAGCGCGTCGAGTGCCGCGACATCTTCGGCAGTAAGCTCTACCTCCGCGGCAGCGAAGTTTTCCGCCAGGCGCTCGCGGCGGCTGGACTTCGGAATGACCGAAATTCCCTTGTTCAACAGGTATGCCAGGACAGCTTGGCCAGCAGTAATATTGTGTTTCTCAGCTACTGCCTCAACCTCGGGGTTAGTGAGGACAACACCGCGCGCCAGGGGCGACCAGGCTTCCGTCACGATGTCATGCTTGTCATGGAATCGACGCAGCTCCGACTGCGTAAAGCCCGGGTGCAGCTCCACCTGGTTGAGGACCGGCACGATGCCCGTCTCATCGATCAAAGTTTGCAGAGTCTCTTCATAGAAGTTGGCCACGCCAATCGACGCAATCTGACCCATGCCCTGCATGCGGGCAATCTCCTCGAAGGTCTCCACGTACAACCCGCCCTGTGGCCAGGGCCAGTGGATGAGGTAGAGGTCAAGGTAGTCCAGCTGCAGCTTGTCCAGGGACTCGCGGAAAGCCTGGCCCACTTTGTCCTTGCCATGGTGGTCGTGCCAGACCTTGCTGGTAATAAAGAGCTCATCGCGGGTCACGTCGCCGGCCTTCATAGCGGCGTTGAGCGCCTGGCCCAGCTCTTCTTCATTCTCGTAGAGGGTGGCTGTATCGAAGTGGCGGTAGCCTAGGTCGATGGCTTCGCGCACGGAGCGGACAAGCTCCTCCCCGCGCAGCTTGTAGGTTCCGAGACCCAATAGCGGCATCTCGCGGTCATCATTGAACGTAGTTTGTGGGACACTCATGTCCCCCATTGTGCCGCACTGCCGCGCGCTGCGTAGCAGAAAAGGGCGGTACGGCTCCTTCAGCTCCGACGAAAACGCGCGAAACGCCCTCACCAATGTGTGCCGTGCTCTAATGCGCGGCCGGTCAGGGCGTCGTTTAAAGAGATAAAGAGGGGCTGTGCCCCCTTCCTCCTTTAGGCGCGAATGAGATCGATGACGAAGGTCAGTGTGCGGCCAGACAGCGGGTGTGCGCCACCAGCCGGGCCATAGGCCTTCTCCGGCGGGATGACCAACTTACGGCGGCCGCCAACCTTCATGCCAGGGATTCCTTCCTGCCAGCCGGCGATGAGACCGGTCAGCGGGAATTCGATGGACTGGCCACGGCCCCACGAAGAGTCGAACTCCTGGTTCGTCTCGTAGTCAACACCAACGTAGTGGACCTCAACGAAGCCGCCCGGCTGGGCTTCGGCGCCGTCACCCACCACAATGTCTTCGATGACAAGGTCCTGGGGAGCAGGCTCCGTTGCCGGCTCAATTACGGGCTTTTCCATTGGGGATTATCCTCCTTGGATTACTTTCTTCTTTGCTGGCCGCATACACGTAGGCCGAGCCACAACGTCCTCCAGTATAAACGGAGATGTGGGGCTCGGCCCTAGAAATGCAGCGTATGGGCTATACGCTAAGCCGCGGCGGCCTGTAGACGGCCGCCGTAAAGGCTACCGTTTAGCGCTCGCTACGCGGGGTGACCTTGCGCAGGGTCTCGCCGGTGTAGATCTGGCGCGGGCGGTTGATCTTGGTGTTGAGCTCAAGCTGCTCGCGGTACTGAGCAATCCAGCCCGGCAGGCGGCCGATGGCGAAGAGGACGGTGAAGAAATCCGTCGGGAAGCCCATGGCACGGTAGATGAGGCCGGTGTAGAAGTCCACGTTCGGGTAGAGCTTGCGGGAGACGAAGTAGTCGTCGTTCAGCGCAATCTCCTCGAGCTTCATGGCCAGATCCAGCATCGGGTCGCCGCCCAGGTGATCGATAATCTCGTGAGCGGTGTCCTTGACGATTGCCGCGCGCGGGTCGTAGTTCTTGTACACGCGGTGGCCGAAGCCCATGAGGCGAACGCCCTTTTCCTTGTTCTTCACGCGGTTCATGAAGTCGGTAGCGTCACCACCGTGGTTGTTCTGGATATCCTCAAGCATCTCCAGAACGGCCTGGTTAGCACCGCCGTGCAGCGGGCCAGACAGCGCGTTGATACCACCGGCGATGGCAACGAACAGGTTGGCCTGCGCGGAGCCGATCATGCGGACGGTAGAGGTGGAGCAGTTCTGCTCGTGGTCAGCGTGGAGGATGAGGAGCTTATCCAGGGCCTTGGCCACAACCGGGTCAACCTCGTAGTCCTCGGTCGGGTAACCAAACATCATGCGCAGGAAGTTCTCGCGTGCGTTGAGCTTGTTATCCGGGTACATATAAGGCTTACCCTGCGATGCGCGGTAAGCATAAGCGGCCAGCATCGGCACCTTAGCCAGCAGACGGACGGTAGCCTTGTCCAGCTGCTCCTCATCCAGCGGGTTGAGCTGGTCCTGGTAGTAAGCGGAGAGAATGTTAAGGGAGGAGGCAAGAACGGCCATCGGGTGCGCATCGCGCGGGAAGATGTTGAAGGCCGCCTTAAAGTCCTCATCCAGGAGGGTGTGGTGGCGAATTTCAGTGTTGAACTTCGACAGCTCGTCCTCGGTCGGCAGGTGGCCCTTAATCAGCAGGTAGGACACCTCGTTAAAGGTGGCGTTCTCAGCCAAATCCGCGATGTCATAACCACGGTGGCGGAGAATGCCTTCCTCACCATTAATAAAGGTGATCTTGGACTCGGTGGAACCGGTCGCTGCATAACCCGGGTCGAAGGTCACCAGGCCAGTCTCGTTACGGAGCTTGCCAATGTCGAAGCCGGAGTCACCCTCAGTGGACTGTTTAATGTCCATCTCGTACTCGCCGCCGGGGTACTGCAGTACAACCTTGTTCTTTTCAGAAGCCACGTGTTTTCCTTTCCTCAATGTTCAACGCCGACCACGGCCGGCGCGACAGATCTAAACCTCTTCACACTGTAGCAAAACCTGTGACTCTGCCAACATTGGCAATCCTGGCAAAGTATCTAGTGTGCGAACGAAATTAGGCTACACTGCCCCCATGAGCAACTCAGAACTCGTCCTGCCAGCAGATCTCCTCCCTTCCGACGGCCGTTTTGGCTGCGGGCCTTCCAAGGTCCGCCCAGCCCAAATTGAGGCAATCACCGCCGGTGCCGACACCATCATTGGTACCTCGCACCGCAAGCCAGCCGTCAAGAACCTCGTCGGCTCCATTCGCGAGGGGCTCTCTGAGCTATTTTCCCTACCAGAGGGCTATGAAATTGTTCTCTCCCTTGGCGGCGCTACCGCTTTCTGGGACGCAGCAACCTTCGGACTGATCGAGAAAAAATCCGCCCACCTGAGCTTCGGTGAATTCTCCTCTAAATTTGCTAAAGCCGCTGCCGCTGCCCCGTGGCTCGACACCCCGCTCGTCACCGAAGCCGAGGTCGGCACCGCCCCAGATCCGAAGGCAGCAGCCGCCGAAGGCGCAGACATCATCGCGTGGGCCCACAATGAAACCTCCACGGGTGCGATGGTCCCAGTGACCCGCCCCAATCCGGATAACGCAGAGCAGCTTGTTGTCGTCGACGCCACCTCTGGTGCCGGCGGTCTGCCGGTCAACATGGCTGATGCCGATGTCTATTACTTCTCCCCGCAGAAGTGCTTTGCTTCCGACGGCGGTTTGTGGCTGGCAGCAATGTCCCCGGCAGCCCTCGAACGCATTGAGAAGATCAACTCCTCCGATCGCTTCATCCCGGCCTTCCTCAACCTGCAGACTGCAGTGGACAACTCCCGCAAGAACCAGACCTATAACACCCCGGCTGTAGCCACGCTGCTCATGCTGGAGGAACAGGTCAAGTGGATGAACACCAACGGCGGCCTCGACGGGATGGTCAAGCGCACCACGGAGAACTCTTCCATCCTCTACGACTGGGCAGAGGCCCGCCCGGAGGCCACCCCCTTCGTGGCCGAGCCTTCTGCGCGTTCCCTGGTGGTCGGCACCATTGACTTCGAAGATTCAGTCGACGCCGCTGCGGTCGCCGCAACGCTGCGCGCCAACGGCATTCTCGACGTCGAGCCCTACCGCAAGCTCGGCCGCAACCAGCTGCGCGTGGGCCTGTTCCCGGCGATTGACTCGGCGGACGTCACCAAGCTCACCAAGGCTATCGATTACGTCCTAGACAACCGCTAAGTTTCACTCCTTTTAGTTACGTCACACAACATGCCCCGCTCTCTTGCCAGAGTTCGGGGCATGTTCTGGGTAAAGTGGACTTCATCACATGTCCGCTACCAGGCTAAGGAGCGCCATCATGCGCGAGATTTTCCTCGCACCCAGCGACTCAACTGACACCTCGCTCGTCCTCCGGGCTGAGGATGGTGAGGAATTCTTCCTCGAAGTCACCGACGAGCTTCGCGAGCTTTTCGCTCCCGCCGACTCCGCCGAATCTGAATCCGAGACCGCGGCGGAAGACTCGGCCGCCCAGGATGAGGGCGACGCCACCACAGCAACCGAAGATTCCACCACCGCGCCTGCACAGGCTGAGCGCTCCACCGGTTTGCGCACCGTCATGCCCGCCTCTGGCGGCTCACCTTCCTCCCCACAGAGCCAGCCCGCACCGCAGGCACAAGAAATCCGCCTACGGCCCAATGAGATTCAGTCCCGCATCCGCGCCGGCGCAACTGCCGCGGAGATCGCCGAGGAACTCGGCGTTCCGGAATCCCGCATCGAGCCTTTCGCGCACCCAGTGCTCTTGGAGCGGGCGCGCATCGCGGACGTCGCCAAGCAGGCACACCCCATCCGCGAAGATGGCCCGGCCAAGCTCACCCTGTGGGAGATTCTGGCCACTGCCTTCGCCGCCCGCGGACACTCGCTGTCGGAGGCCACGTGGGATGCCTACCGCCACCAGGGCGAGCCGTGGATCCTGCGCATCACCTGGAAGACTGGGCTATCCGCCAACGAGGCAGAGTGGACCTTCAAGCAGACCATGTCCTCGCCGGCCACGGTGGAGGCACGCAACTCTGTGGCGGCAGACCTGACGGACCCGGACTTCGTCCAGCCGGTGCGTTCGCTAACCTCCGTGGGCCGCGGCGAGCGCTATGACGAAGCCATCGACGGACGCGACTACGCCGAAGAGCGGGAGGTCAACGAGGACGCGCGCGCTGGTACTCCCGGCGTGACGGAACTGTCTTCCTACACCGGCGGCGACAACGCCGGTAACCGAGAAGACGCCGACGGTTACGCCGAGCCTTCCGTGCTCCCCTCCCCGCACGGCGGAGAGCACCCGGCCGAAACCGCAAGCGCTGAGGACTCAGCTCCCGCTGGCGAGGAGTCCGCACCGCAGTCCGAGGAGAAGGAGACGGGAGTGGACGAGGACTTCCTCCAGAACCCGGATCCGGAACCCAAACCCACCAAGCGCCGCCGTAAGGCCGTCACCCCGCACTGGGAGGATGTGTTGCTCGGCGTCCGCTCCTCTACCAAGCGCCCCCGCAATTAGCGAGTAGCCTGCCGTGGATACCCAAAGCGCCGTTCTCACTCTCTGGTACGTCACCGCCGCCGATCCCGCCGAAGTTCTTCGCGGCGAGCCCAAGGCCGACCGCGGCTTCGGCCGCAAGTTCCTTGCTCAACTCAATCCCTCTCTACCCGTCACGCCCATCGGTCAATTCCCCCTCAACCGTTCCGCCGAGCCCGGCGCGAGCGAGTTCTATGTGGGTGGCTATCCGGGTGTGACCGTCGTGCAGACCATCATCCACGATGATCAGCTGATTCTCTCGCAACTCTCCCGCACCCTGCGCGAGGCCGTGCCCGCCACGGAAATTTACGCTTTTGCTTCCAATGCGGAGACCGGCTACGCCGGGTTTGCGCACTGGACGGGCAGCCGCTTGCGGCGCTCCCTGTGCGGAACGCGCTTTAACCTCTACGAGGATCATGGCCTGCCTGAAACCTTCGAGGCCCCTTTCTGGGCCGGGGAGATGGATGAGCCTGCGGGTGGTATCTCCCTGCCCTTCGAGCCACTCACCATCACCGAGGCGGCCCAGGAATTCTGGCTGGGCATTGAGGTGGGCGAAGACGGGCCGGACGTGGACGTCGTGGGCTACGCCACCGACGGCCGCCCTGAGCCCAAGGTCGATACTCCCCCACCCCGCCGAAGCGTAGCCGAGGTGGCCACTACCTCGGTAGCGAAGCTGGGACTTAACGATTATGACGACTACGAGGAGCACGACCTCGAACCGGAATCCACTGGTGAAGAGATCATCCGTACCGCCAAGCACTTAGGCGGGCTGGTGCGCCGCTATGCGGTGTCGACCTCGCGGAGCCTCTGGGAGCGCTGGCGCTCGTAGAAGGCGATGGCTGCCGACGTCGCCACATTAAGGGAATCCGTGCCCTCCGCCATAGGAATGCGGGCGCGCACGTCGGTAGCGCGCATGGCATGCTCAGTCAGACCCGGCCCCTCCGCACCAACCAGCAGAGCCACCTTGTCTGCGCCTGCTAGGGCATCGGCAATATGCACCGCGTCTGGATGAGGGGTCAGCGACACCAGCCGGAAGCCCTTTTCACGCAGCTGCTCTAGACCCCGCTGCCAGGTGGTAAAACCACCGTCGAAGCGCGCCCAGGGCAAGCGCAGAACGTGCCCCATGGACACACGCACCGAGCGGCGGTAGAGCGGATCCGCCGCACCAGAGCCTAAGAGGATGCCATCGACATCCATGCCTGCAGCGTTGCGGAAGAGCGATCCGATATTTTCGTGGTCGCCTACGCCTTCCATGATGGCCAGGGTGCGCGCGCCCTCAACGACCTCGTCCACGGTCCAGGCTTCCGCGCGGTCGGCTGCGGCAACCAGCCCACGGTGCATATCAAAGCCTGTTACTTCCCCCAGAGTCTGGCGGGTTACTTGGTAAACGGGGATATCGCCAACATCGTGGTGTTCCAGGAACGTATCCAACTTCCCCTCAAAACCAATGATGCAGCGCACCGGGAAGCGAGAGGCGAGCAGGCGCTCCACGCACAGTGGGCCCTCACCAAAGACGAAACCCTCGCCGGACTTATCCGCATGCTTGAGATCGCGGATATCGTCCAGGCGAGGGTCTGTGGGGTCATCAATGACAAAACGCATGGCCCTAGTCTAAGCGCCGGGCCAAGCGTTCATCCCAGGCGGGCTATCCCAACAGCGAGCTAATGGGATCCATAGCGAAGTAGACCACGAAGAGAGCAGCCACGAGCCACATGATCCAATGCACCTTCTTAGCCTTCCCGGCGAAGGTCGCCATCAGTGCATAAGCGATGAAGCCCACGCCAATACCGTTGGCGATGGAGTAGGTGAACGGCATAACCACGATGGTGAGGAAGGCCGGGATGGCCTCCTCCATGCGGTTCCACTCGATGTCCTTGAGCTGGGCTGCCATCATCACACCGACGATAACGAGTACGGGGGCTGCGGCCTCAATGGGCACAATCTCGTAGAGCGGGGTGAGGAACATCGCCAGCAGGAAGATGATGCCGGTGACAACGTTAGCCAGGCCGGTGCGGGCACCGTCACCGATACCAGCCGCTGAGTCCGCGAACACGGTGTTGGAGGACACCGAACCGGCACCACCAGCAACGGCACCAAAGCCTTCCACCACCAGGGCCGTCTTCATCTCCGGAAGGTTGCCCTTCTCGTCCACAAGGTTGGCCTGCTTGCCCAAGCCGTTCATGGTGCCCATGGCATCGAAGAAGTTGGTGAGCAGCAGGGTGAAAATGAGCAAGACGGTGGAGACCACACCCAGCTTGGTGAAGGCGCTAATCGGATCCACCTGGCCCACAATCGACAGGTCCGGCAGACCGCCCAGGGAGCTAGGTACCTCCGGGGTGGCCATGCCCCAGTCCTCGGAACCAGTCAGTGCCTGGATGATCATGGCGATGATGGTGGTAATGACGATACCGATGAACAGTCCGCCACGAACCTGGCGGATGACGAAGAAGCTGCACAGAACCAGGCCCACGACGAAGACGAAGGCCGGCCACGTAGCAATCGAGCCGTTGACTCCCAGGCTCACCGGAACAGTGGTCATTGCAGCATCCGGAACGCGGGTGACGAAGTGGCCGTCCACGAAACCGATGAGCGCGATGAACATGCCGATACCCACGCCCATCGCGGCCTTCATGGAGGCGGGGATGGCGTCGAAGACCGCCTGGCGGAAACCGGAGATGGCCAGCAGAACAATGATGAGGCCTTCAATGACGACGAGGCCCATGGCCTCGCGCCATTCCAGGCCGTTGAGGGAAACCATGGTCACGGCCACGAAGGTGTTCATACCCAAGCCCGCAGCCATGGCGAACGGGTAGCGCGCAATCATGCCGAAGGCGATGGTCATGACACCAGCCACCAGGGCGGTGGCGGCAGCAACCTGCGGGATGCCCAGGGTGGTACCGGCGGAGTCGGCGGAGGTACCCAGGATGAGAGGGTTGAGGAGAATGATGTAGGCCATCGCGAAGAACGAGACCACGCCGGCGCGGACCTCGGTTCCTACGGTGGATCCGCGTTCGGAAATCTTGAAATAGCGATCGATAGCTGCGTTCATCGTGAGAGAGCGCCCCTTCTATCTAGAGAAATGAAGTTTTACCTGCTAAGGGTGCTCCATCGAGGCACTAAAACGCAAAACCCGCACGCGGCATTGCTGCTGCGCGCGGGAAGAAAACCTCACTCTTTAGTAGATAGGTCTCTCATCATCGAAGGGCCTCTCCTGCTCCGATCCCTCCTCACGGACGGTCGTGCCGGAATGCGCGCCACACCCGTAGGTGGCGTGCACCACTTTTCCATCCGCGGAGTATTCATTGGCACAGACACCATAATTAGGCAGCAGCTCGAGATAGAAAGCGCAGGTTTTGCACTGTAGCTGGGCTTGGGATGCCATATCCGAATTCGGCCCGTACTTCTTGCGCCAGCGTTCCTTGGCCTCCGTGAGACCAACCTGGGAGAGCTTCCCTTCGTCCAGCCTGTCGTCATCGGGCGCGGGCGGCATGAGGTCACCCGGCCCCAGGTCTCCTGGGCGCAGGCGCTCGGAATAAGGAACCCACTCCGGCGCTTGAAGTGCCTGCCCGCCGGGGACGAGGGCTACCTCGTTGACGGTTGGGATGCGCGAGCCTTCTGCACAGGCAACGACGGCGTGCCACTCCCACCCCGGATAGCCCGGTACGTGCGCATCAAAACGGTGAGTGGCCACGTTGCGGCCCACACCGGCAACGCCGCGGTGCTTGCCGACGTCCCCCTCACCTACCTCTTCCACGGCCCGGCGCGCTAGGTTGACGGCGGTCGAATCGAGAAGCGGGGAATGCATCTTTTTCTTGCGAGTCACTCTCCCATTATTAATCACGTACCGCGCCATAGTGCACAATGACAGTCATGCCTCTCCTCCACACCGACCGCGCCCTCCGCGCACTTGCTGCCGTCCTCTCCGCTGCTGCACTGCTCGCACCCTTAACGTCATGCTCCTCTCAAGCCGCACACGAGGATGTTTCTTCGTCTACGGCGGGTGGGACGTCGCCAAGCGCGAGCGCCCCAGAGCACCTCGGTGTCACCGTCCTGGACACCGCACCCCTGCCTGCCGATACTTTCACCCAGGGCCTAGAAGTCGACCCCGATGGCAACCTGTTGATCGGCACCGGGCTTAACGGCAAGTCGCGCCTGCTGCGCTTCAACCCGGGAACAGAAACCCCTCTGGAAGAAACCACGCTCGAGCACACATACTTCGGCGAAGGCATCACGCAAACCGACGCCGGCATCTGGCAGCTGACGTGGAAGTCCGGCACGGCCTTCCTGCGGGACTCCACCACCTTTGAGGAGCTCCGGCGAGTTCACTACGACGGCGAAGGCTGGGGCTTGTGCAACGCTGGTTCTGAGCTCATCATGTCCGATGGTTCCGCTGAGCTACGCCACCTCGACCCCCAGACTTTCGAAGAGCTCGGTCCCCGCACCGAGGTCACCCTCGACGGCTCTCCCGTGGATAATCTCAATGAGCTTGAGTGCGTTGATGGCGCGGTCTACGCCAACGTCTGGATGAGCGAGGATATCCTGCGCATCGATCCCGCATCCGGCGTGGTCACCGCAGTGATTGATACTGCGAACCTCAACCACGTTCCCTCTGCAGATCCCAACGCGGTCCTCAACGGCATTGCCCGAATCCCGGGCACCGACGAGTTTTGGATCACCGGCAAGCTCTGGGATGAGCTGTACCGGGTGCGCTTCGAGTAGGATTTTCTGCCATGGCTACCGTGAAGCAAGCAAGGAAGAAGTCGCTACTGCAGTTTCTGGCGCTCATTATCGCCGTGGCAGTCATCGTCGTTGCAGTGGTGTTGTTCCAGAAGTGGTGGAACGACCGCCCCGGCCCCGAGCCAGCAGACGTCACGATCACGGCCACAGTGGGCGAGGACACCTTAGAGGTCTCTCCCTACATCGTCTGCGAGCCCGGCACGGACTGCGAAGAGGGCGAAGTGCCTAACCTGACGGTGGGCCCCGATGACACCCTGAAATTGGAGATCCCCGAGGCTATCTACAACCACGAGTGGTCCGTGCTGTCCATCTATGATGACCCGGCCGCCAATGACAGCACCGCTCACGGCGCCAACGAAACCACCTCGCTAGAGATCCCCGGCTCCGTGCCGCCGATTGAGGCCTCCACCGGCGAGCGCCCCCAGCTAAAGGTGGTGGAGATTTCCACGCTCATGATTGGCCGCGATGCCAACGGCGAAGAGACCCCAATGCACACGGTGTGGTCCCTGTCCACCATGACGGATGAGGAGCTCAAGGAGTCCAAGGCCACTGGCGACGCTGAAGCTCCAGCTGAGAAGTAGCAGCGCTGCGGCGCGCGCTGCCCCCCCCACGCGCCTACACAAACGACAAAGTGCCCTAGTTGCCAAACCTAGGACTGATCATTGAAAAATCAGCCCAACTTTCGTCAGCTAGGGCACCTTTTAGTTACGGGTCTAAGGCTTTTGGCCCTTAGCTATCCAAGTCCTTGGCGATAGCACGCAGGATCTCGGCAACCTGGCGGCCAGTCTTGCGCTCCGGGTAGCGGCCTTGGCTCAGCACCGGCTGCACCTGGGTCTCAAGCAGTGTCATGACGTCGGAGAGCATGCTCGCCAGCTCTTCGGGCTTGCGGGCCGGGGTGCGACGGCGCGGGACATCAAGCACCTTGACACGCAGTGCCTGCGGGCCACGGCGGCCAGCCGCGAAATCGAATTCAATACGCTGGCCCTGGTGCAGCTCATCAACGCCCTTGGGCAACACATTGCGACCAACATAGACGTCTTCATCGCCGGGGTTGCTGACAAAGCCGAAGCCCTTGTCTGCGTCATACCACTTCACTTTGCCGATAGGCATGGCTCTTCACTCACTTTCTTTCCGTGTCTCCTCTTCTAAGAGCTTAGGCGCTGCCAGGCCCCAGGCTGATAGGCTCCGCCCGTCTTGGGACGAGGAGGCGCGGCGAAGCGTGAACCGAATCCTTGCAGCCGCGCGGAGGAATTATCCGTGGAACTTTTAAAGAGATACATTTTAACCCTCACGCTCCCGACAAAGAAACCCACGATAGATATCACCCCAACAATCACACCCGTTACATGTGTGATATAGCTAACATTTCCGCGCCGAGCAGGGGAAATGCTAAGAAATTGACACTTCCGTTACCGTTTTGGGCCATTTAACGTGACTGTTTCGTTATAAACCGCTACTCTCTCCCTCAGGCACTTCGGCTGCCGGCCGTGGAAGTCTCGCCCCAGACACAGTCCGGGCTTCCGCACGGCGGCCATACATGATGTGCATGAACATGAACATCAATTGCAAAACTATATGCCGGACTGGGCATCATCTGGGCGCGAGAAAGCAAGAACAACCTAGAGAAGGAATACTTTAATGGGACGCCACTCCGCTAAGAACAAGTCCATCGCCACCAAGTTTGCCGCCTCCACTGTTGCCGTGGGCGCCGCCGCAGCCATCATGGCACCGAACGCTGCCGCTGCACCGGATTCCGATTGGGACCGCCTCGCACAGTGCGAGTCCGGCGGCAACTGGGCCATCAACACCGGCAACGGTTACCACGGCGGTCTGCAGTTCAACGCTCAGACCTGGCAGGCCTACGGCGGCGGTGAGTTCGCTCCGACCGCTAACCTGGCAACCCGCGAGCAGCAAATCGCTGTTGCTGAGCGCACCCTGGCACAGCAGGGCTGGGGCGCATGGCCGGCCTGCTCCGCCAGCCTGGGCCTGAACTCCGCCCCGACCCCGCGCAACGTGAGCGCTGCCCCGGCACCGGCTGCTACCCAGGTAAAGGAAGAGACCGCACCGCAGGCACCGGCTGAGGCACCGAAGGCAGTCCACGAAGCTGCCGAGGAGCCCACCGACGAGCTGGCTGTTGACGCCCTCTACACCCTCATCGAGGACACCGCTACCCAGTACGGCCTGACCATCCCGGCTTCCTTCACCGAGCAGTACAAGGCCAACCGCCACGACTTCAACGCCTTCTACTCCGCTAACCGCCACGTCATCGACCCGCTGGCACAGGTTCTGGCTGCACGCTAAGCAGCGCGCCGCGCCGTGCAAGCTGAGCACATAAAGGCAAAGCTTTAACTACACAAAAGAGGCTGGATGGTTTTCTCCATCCAGCCTCTTTTAGTTTTGACTAAGCCTTTTCCTCAACGGCAGCGTCTTCCTTAGCGCGCGACCGATCACAGGCCAGCAACACTAGGCCAACAACAATCCACAGCCCTAGCGACCACCACGCATGGCCGAAGCCTTGCCCATCAAAGAAGGACAGCGAGCGGACTAGGTGACCCGTCGCGCCGATGGGCATCCACTGCCCCAGCGTCGACCACCCGGTAGGCAGCAGCCACGGGCCGGTTGCCAGACCCGACAGCGGGTTCGCTAAGAAGATAGTCAGCACGGCACCGATTCCAATACCCGCGGCACCCATCACCCCCGCAAGGCCTGCAGTCACCGCAGACGTCGCAAGGATGCCCGCAGCGATAGCCATCCACTCGGCAGCGAAGCTGCCACCGAGGGTTCCATAGACGGAGTGCAGCATCCACGTAGCAACGAGCCCGCCGAAAAGCGCAATACCAACGAGCACCCCCAGCTTGACCCATTTCTTGCCACGAAATGCAAAGGTGGCAATAACAGCGGAAATAATCCCGCCAAAGGCCAGCGGCAGGCCCAGCAGTGCGATACCGCTCGCCTGCGGGTCCTCCTTCGTCGTCGGCGCCAGCTCCTGCTTCTCCACGGACATTCCTTGTGCTTCAAGCTGGCCAGCGAGGCCATCAATCATCGTCACGTAGGGAGCACCATTTCCCGCAGCGGTGAACTCACTCGCGCCCTGCGGGGAGATGACCAGTCCACCAACAGCTTCACGCTGCAGCACCGCGTCGCGCACCTCGGCCTCGCTGTGCTTCACGACGATCTCCGGGGCCTCATCCCCCGCCGCACTCTCAATCTTCTGCGAGATGCCTTCGAGCATGGGCTCCGGCGCCGAAATGGCAACCGGAACGCCAGCCGGACCCGACGCAAAGGTGGGCGCCAAAAACGCCCACAGCATAAGGCCGATGACGACGGGGATCCCCACAATGGCAACTATCGATTTCACAGCAACCGATGGCTGCTTTCCTTCCTGACTTTTCACCGCTGACACTTCTAACCTCCAAATGGAACAGGGTGTTTCACTTACAAAGTGGAGCATAGTGTTCCGTTTGGTATGATGCAAGCTGTGAGACAAGACGGAGCAGAAAACAAGCAAGCCATCGTCGCAGCAGCCAGGCAGCTGCTCATCAGCGAGGGACCGGGCGTGTCCATGCGCTCCATCGCCAAGAAAGCCGGCGTGGGCGTCGCCACGGTCTCACGCCACTTCCCCGAACGGCTCTCCCTCCTCGATGCCGTCACCGGCGCGGAGGTAGCACACATCAAAGAAGAGGTGGACAGCCACCTACAAGGTTTCGACGAGGATCCCGAAGGCACCTGGCGCGATCTTATTCATCGGATCGCCAGCCTTAACTTCGCCGCGGTTGTTCAAGCAGCGGCAGCCGAGGTGAATACTGCCTCATTCTCAGACGATGACGTGCAGGAGATCGCTACCCAGCGCAAAGCTGAACTGAAGTCGATCTACCAACCGATTATCGAACCCACGCGACAAGCAGGTCTCTGCCCCGAGTCCCTCACCCCGCTCGAACTTCACATCGGCATCGGTCTCATCACCCGCCCGCTGCCCAGAACACCAGTGAGCGCCGACTACCTATCAGGTATACAAGCCCAGCTCATCGATACGCTGCTCGACGGCCTTAAAGCCCAAGCCCGTGCCAACTAGTTGAGGCGCAAGTACATTACAAACACGTATAGCCCCACCGAGGAGAACATTCTCGGAGGGGCTGAAAGCAAGCCGGAAGGCTCAACGTATCCGCTAAGTGAAGCGCAGATTTCTGCGCGCCTACTTAGCGGTTGATGCGGGTGTACGGGTGAACGTAGTTGAGCTTTTCTGCCGGCATCGGCAGAATCAGGTCGTCACCGTACGGGCTGGAAGCACCAGCAAAAGGTGCAGTAAGTTCAGTAATAGCGTGCTCGCGGGGGCTGTTCTTCGGCCAAGCCGGGGATACGAAGCCTTTGTTCTCGTTCGACATGCTCCTTATTATTCCAAACCCCGCGGCAAAAAGTAACTTATTCACCCAACGAGGGCCCCATGCCTCCCCCGCCTACTAAGCTTGAGGGCCATTATGACCTCCCCTTCACACCGCGCCCGCGTTACCGAGAGCTACCGCGAGTGGCTCAGCCAGTTGCCTGACAAGGACCTGCGCGCCCTGCTCAGCAACCGCAGTGATGTTCTCTCACCCGCACCGAAGGACTTTGATGCGTTGGCCTCGCGCCTGACACTTCCGATGCACGTCGCGGATGCCTTAGCGGCAAGCAATGCCGAGCAACTAGCTACTTTGGAGGACATCGCACAACGCGGCGGCGAAATAGCCATGGTGGAAGACACCAACCCTGCAATCACGAAGCAGCTCAAGGAGCGCGGTCTCGTCTTTGGTGACGCCCCACAGGTGCGCATCGTCACCGCCGTGATGGGCTCACTTCCCACCGGCTGGTCGTTGCGCAACCAAGTAGAGTTCGATGAGAAGGATCTAGCCGCGCTTGCCCCCGAGGAGCGCCGAGTCCTTGATGCTTTAAGCAAAAGCGACGGCATGGGCTATACCACCGACACCGAGCCGGACATCAACTCCGAGGATCCCGCCAAGCGCCTGCTGGCCAAAGGTTTTCTGGAGCGTATCAACGCGCACTCTGTGCGCTTGCCGCACTCGCTCGCCCGCCTGCTGGCTGGTGATACCACCCCGCCCATTCCCACCACCCCCTCGGGGCGCGCGGGCACCCCGGAGCCGGATGCCAGGGCTGACGACGCCGGTGCCGCAGCTGGCCTCGAAGCCGTGCGTGGCATGGAAAGGCTCCTCGAGTTGCTCGGCAGTCATCCGGTAACTCTGCTCAAGGATTCTTCGGTCGGCGTTCGCCCACTCAACCAGCTGGCCAAGGATCTCGCTCTGGAAAAGGAGGAGGTCGCGCGGCTCATCTGCTTGGGCCACCACGCTAGGCTTCTCCACCGGGGTGAGCCGGATGGCTTAGAGGGCCACTTCCTCGCGCCTACCACCGGCTCCCAGGACTGGCTCGAGGCCGACCTCGGGGAGAAGTGGCGCATTCTTCTCGACGCCTGGCGTACCTCCCCCTGGGCCAGCTGGGCTGAGACCCGGGTGCTCGCGGAGGATAGCCTCGTGCGCCGCCTGCCGCGCTTCCGCGCTTTCGTTCTCGGCGTCTATGCACACTCCGCAGTCGCGCTGAATGACGATGAGTTCTGGGAAGAGTTGCGCTTTCGATCCCCACTCTTTGCCAGCCACACGCGCACGGTGACCATTGAGCAGCTGCGCGCCGAAGCCGAGTGGATCGGCGCGGTGGCACTGGGCAAGGCTACTAACGTGCTGGGTGATTCCGCCGCAGCCACCAGCCTCGTCCCCGATACCGTCAGCGAATTTATCATCCAGCAAGACCTCACCGTCCTCGTTCCCGGCCCCCTTGAACCAGGCACACACCGCACCCTCGCATCCCTGGCGGACCTCGAATCCCCAGGCCTAGCCAGTGTGTACCGCATCAGTGAGGCCACTATTCGCCGCGGCATGGACCAGGGGCTCACCGCGCAGGAAATGATCGACTTTTTGGAAGCGCACTCCCCGACAGGCGTGCCGCAGGCATTGGGGTTTGCCATCGGGGACGTCGCCAAGCGCCATGGCACCCTCCGCAGTGGACCTGCTCTGTCCTATTTGCGCAGTGAGGATCCCGCGCTGCTGGAGCTCGCTGTTGCCTCAGTCCCGGGCCTGCGTCTACTCGCGCCCACCGTGGCGGTATCTCAGCTGCGCGTGGGCGAGCTACTGGAGAAGCTGCGCGCTAAGGGCCTCTCCCCCACTGCGGAGGATGAATCCGGCGCCTCCCTTACCGTCGCACCCGAGCCTTACCTGCTTCCTACGCCTCGTCCGAAAGCCCACAAGCGGGAGCCGGCCTCGGTGGACCAAGCGCTTCAGGCTTTGCAGAAGTCAGCACAGAATCCCAGCGCGCAGAAGGAAGAGGAACCGGATCCCCTCACGCTCGCCCGTGCCGCCGCGCGCTTCCACGCCGATATCGTGATCTCCTATGCCGATAAAAGCGGCGAGCTGCGCACCGTGACTGTGAAGCCACTGTCTGTGGAAGGCGGCTACATTGATGCCCTAGGCGCAGCGGGCAAACCCGTGCGCTTCCCGGTTCACCGCATTTCCTCCGTCCGCTTCGCCGACAGGGATTGAGTCCTTCCCTGACGCCCAGAGTAGAAAGGCCCTAGTTATGCCCGGACCACTCATCGTCCAATCGGACAAGACCGTCCTCCTCGAGGTGGATCACCCGCAGGCCGACGAGGCTCGCGCAGCGCTCGCACCTTTTGCTGAGCTGGAGCGCGCGCCCGAGCACATCCACACCTACCGAATCACCCCGCTCGCCTTATGGAATGCCCGCGCCGCCGGGCATGATGCCGAGCAAGTCGTCGACGTTCTGGAGAACTACTCCCGCTTCCCGGTGCCGCAGGCGCTGCTGATCGACGTCGCCGAGACCATGTCGCGCTACGGCCGCGTGCGCCTGCTGGCACATCCGGCCCACGGTCTCATCCTCGAATCGGACGAGCCTGTCATCCTGGAGGAGCTCACGCGCACCAAGAAGGTCAGCGAACTTCTGGGCCCGCGCATCGATGACAACACCATCGCCGTCCCACCTTCCGCGCGCGGGCGGCTCAAACAGGAGCTGCTCAAGGCCAGCTGGCCCGCCGATGACCGCGCCGGCTACGTCGATGGCGAATCCCACCCCATCGCACTGAGCACGGAGGAGGTGGACTGGAGCTTACGCGATTATCAGCAGTATGCCGCCGATTCTTTCTGGTCTGGTGGCTCCGGCATCGTGGTCCTGCCCTGTGGCGCGGGCAAAACCATCGTGGGTGCTGCCGCCATGGCCAAAGCACAGGCCACCACGCTCATCCTGGTGACCAACACCGTGGCCGGGCGCCAATGGCGCGATGAACTACTGCGCCGCACCAGCCTCACACCAGAAGAGATCGGTGAGTACTCGGGTGAGAAGAAAGAAATCAAGCCGATCACCATCGCCACCTACCAGGTGGTCACCCGCAAGACCAAGGGCGAATACCGGGCTCTCGAGCTCTTCGATTCCCACGACTGGGGCCTCATCATCTACGACGAAGTGCACCTCCTTCCCGCCCCCGTTTTCCGCATGACCTCCGACCTGCAATCGCGCCGCCGCTTGGGGCTGACCGCCACACTCATCCGCGAAGACGGCCGCGAGGGCGATGTCTTTTCGCTCATCGGGCCCAAACGCTATGACGCGCCATGGAAGGAGCTGGAATCCGCCGGCTATATCGCCACCGCGGACTGCGTCGAGGTGCGCGTAGACATGACGCAGGAGGAGCGCCTACTCTATGCCACCGCACAAGCGCGGGAGCGCTACCGGATTGCGGCGTCGGCAAGCGCGAAGCTGCGGGCCGTCGACAAGCTGCTGAAGAAACATGAAGGTCAGCAGGCGCTGATCATCGGCGCTTACGTGGACCAGCTGGAGGAGCTCGGTGAGCACCTAGACGCGCCGGTTATCGACGGCAAGACCTCCACCGCCAAGCGCGAAAAACTCTTCCAACAACTCCGCGAGGGCGAGCTTCTCACCCTGGTGGTATCCAAAGTGGCGAACTTCTCCATCGACCTTCCCGAGGCTGCCTTGGCCATCCAGGTCTCCGGTACCTTCGGCTCCCGGCAGGAAGAAGCCCAACGCTTGGGCCGCCTGCTGCGCCCGAAGAAGGACGGGCAGGAGGCTACCTTCTACACTCTGGTGGCGCGCGAATCCATCGATGCGGAATATGCCATGCACCGCCAGCGCTTTTTGGCCGAGCAAGGTTATGCCTACCGGCTGGTGGACGAAGTAGACTTGTGAGCTGATGAAGATTTTCAAGTTTGAAGTCAACGAAGACTTCGCCAAGAAGAACAATGAGCTCCTGCGTGATTCCGCGCGCCTGCGCAATTCCGGACTCATCATGGGCCTTTTAATTATCATCGGCGGCATTGCCGTCTACTTCGGCATGGAGGCCGTCTGGCGCATCACACTAGCGCTGGGCATGGTGCTCTTCGGAATCTTTTGCGCCGTCATCGGCGTCTTGGCCTCAAGCAAGGTCGGCTCGGCTCAGAAACTCTATGATTCCTATCCGTTAGCCCCCGCCGTCGTCGCAGAGGTCAACGAGCGCGACATGGTCCTCATGGCGCTGGTGAATACCAACGTGGACCCGAAGGCTCCGCCGCGCTGGGGCGCCTGCCTGCGCACGGTCACCAATATCCCGGGCATGAAGCGCACCGTGGGAACCAAGGTTCCGGTGGCCGCTGTCTCCGGCCAGCGCAGCAGCGGCGATCAAGACCACTGGCAGCAAATCACCCCCATGCCGATTGCCTGGGGTACCCCGGATGCGGAGACCGTGACGATTGCCCGCAAATCCATTCCGGAAGACCAGTGGCAGCGCCTCGAGCGCGCCCGCAAACGTCTGACCGATGTAAAAGCTACGAAATACGATTTGTTGGTGCTCTAAATGACAGTTGAGAGACTACAAGAATTTGGCGAAACCATCTTCGCCACCATGACCGCTCTCGCGGTAAAGAATGGCGCGGTGAACCTAGGCCAGGGTTTCCCCGATAGCGACGGCCCACAGCGCATGCTGGAGATTGCCCAGGAGAACATCGCCGGCGGCAATAACCAGTACGCTCCCCTGCGCGGGGTTCCGGACCTTGTCAGCGCCATCGCGGAGACCTACTCCGTACCGCAGGATCACGTCGTGGTCACCGCGGGCGCTACCGAAGCCATCACAGCCACGGTGCTCGGCTTAGTAGAACCGGGCCACGAGGTCATTGTCCTTGAGCCCTACTACGATGCCTACGCCGCTGCCATCGCGCTTGCCGACGCCACCCGCATCCCCGTCCCCTTGAAGGAATCCGGCAATAGCTGGGATATCGACGTCGATGCGGTGCGTGCAGCCGTGACCGATAAGACCGCCATGGTCATCATCAACACCCCGCACAACCCGACCGGCTCGGTCTTTTCCCGCGAAGCACTCACCGAGCTCGCCAAACTCTGCGTGGAAAGGGACCTGCTGGTTCTCGCCGATGAGGTCTATGAAAACCTCACCTTCGGCACCGACCACGTCAGCATCGCTTCCCTGCCGGGAATGGCCTCCCGCACCGTCACCGTGTCATCTGCCGCCAAATCCTTCAACTGCACCGGGTGGAAGACCGGCTGGGCCATTGCGGAGCCTAAGCTTCTCGACGGCGTCATCAAAGCCAAGCAATTCACCACCTTCGTCTCCACCACGCCCTTCCAGCCAGCCGTGGCCCATGCCCTGCGTTATGAACAAGAGTGGTTGGACGGCATGGTGTCTGAACTTGCAGAGTGCCGCAGCATCCTAGTGGAAGGTCTCAAGCAGCTGGGATTCCATGTACATGACACCGGCGGCACTTACTATGTGGTTGCCGATGTCTCCTCTACCGGTTTAAGCGGCATTGATTTCTGCATGCAGCTGCCCGAAACGAAGGGCGTGGCTGCCATCCCGCTGGCCGCCTTCACGGACAATCCCGAGCCGTGGAAGTACAAGGTACGCTTCGCCTTTTGCAAGCGCCCTGAGGTCATCCGGGAGGCCGTGCGACGCCTAACGGACGAAAGATAGACCTGCGGCACAGAGCTTTGTGCTCAGAGTTGACCATTAATCGCCCCGAGCACACGAACGCAATCCTTCACTTAACCCGCCAGCAGTCCAATCCCAACATTAACGGCAGCATGTAGAATTGAGCACTCAATGATGCTGCCCGAACGATATCTCACCGCGCCAAGTATCCAGCCACTGAGGAACTGAACGGGAAGTATCGGCCACAGATGCACATCAACACTCAATAGCACGAGGTGAGGCACGAGAAAAAGAGCGGCCTGAAGAGTGTTCCCACCCCATAGTCCCCAGCGTCGAAGAAACAAGCCGCCGAGGAATCCTCGGAAGAAAATCTCCTCGCCTACGGCTCTAAGAATCGCGGCACCACTTACCCCTTGGACGAGAACGACACCTGGGAGGGTAAGACTAGCTGTCGGCACGAGACGGATACCAAGGTAACCAATTCCTAGCAGCACAGGGAACAAAACGAGGCTTAACCCTGCCGCTTGCCAGCATCCCCATCGCAACCCCACATGTGCCCGGGCACGGGACACCCCAAGTGACTTTCGCCGGAAAAAATATAGAGCACTGAGGGCCAGAGGAATAAAAGAAATTCAATCATATTTCTTTTCCTTTACCGTGAATGGGCGAAACGACGTTGCCATAAAGTTCTCCCGACTTCAATTGTAGGATTCGCATGCGAGGACAACGGCCCAACAGCGGTGGGGTAAGTCATACCGCTCTGGGCGCTAAGAGCTAAGAGCCGACTTCGGCGCTAGCACGGCTATTGGTTGGTAGTGAGGCGGAAACCGTGAAAAAGGACCGTTGAAGCGGTGGTGCTTCAACGGTCCTTTTCGTTGTATTGAGTTGTTGTTTTGTTTGGTGTCGGCGGTTTCTTACTC
>NZ_KV818464.1:0-205 GCF_001814945.1 Corynebacterium sp. HMSC066C02
CCCACGAAGCCCACGAAGCCAACTGAGCCGACGAAGCCTACCGACCCGACCGAGCCGACCGAGCCGACCGAGCCGACCGACCCGACGAAGCCAACTGAGCCGACGAAGCCCACGAAGCCAACCGACCCGACTGAACCGACGAAGCCGACCAAGCCCACAACTCCGCGAGTTCCGGGTGATGAGTCTGGTGAGCCGAAGATTTCGA
>NZ_KV818465.1:0-264 GCF_001814945.1 Corynebacterium sp. HMSC066C02
GTTGAGCAGCCGGATGCTCCTGCTGACAAGCCGGACTGGAAGGACGGCAAGGGTAAGCCTGGCGACAAGGTCGAGATTCCGAACACTGGTGGTCCGGTTGAGGATGGCACCACGGTTGAGACCGAAGGCCCAGGTAAGGCTGAAATCGATGAGAAGGGCAACCTGATTGTCGACATCGATAAGAACGCTAAGCCTGGCAAGAAGGTTGTTGTCGTTGCCAAGGACAAGGACGGCAAGGAGATCGACCGCGTAGAGGTTGAGGTT
>NZ_KV818466.1:0-487 GCF_001814945.1 Corynebacterium sp. HMSC066C02
CCTCGGCGGCGGTCGAAGTGGTCCATGATGATTTCCTTAACTTCCGGTTACCCGCCACTCCCTGCGTCATTGTGGGAAACATTCCCTTTCACCTCACCACTGCCATTCTTCGAAAGTTGTTGCATGCGCCGGCATGGACTGACGCTGTACTCCTCATGCAGTGGGAAGTCGCTCGCCGCCGGGCCGGGGTAGGCGCAAGCACGATGATGACGGCTCAGTGGTCCCCATGGTTCACATTTCACCTGGGTTCTCGGGTACCAAGGTCTGCTTTCCGGCCACAGCCAAACGTTGACGGGGGGATCTTAGTGATCCGCCGGGTGGGTGACCCGAAGATTCCGATAGAGCAGCGCAAAGCCTTTCAGGCGATGGTGCACACCGTTTTCACTGCCCGGGGACGCGGGATAGGGGAAATTCTCCGAAGGGCAGGGTTGTTTTCATCACGTTCAGATACACAATCATGGTTGCGCTCGCGAGGAATCGACCCCGC
>NZ_KV818467.1:0-1439 GCF_001814945.1 Corynebacterium sp. HMSC066C02
CGGGGTGAGGTAGAAAACGACGGGTTCAGCGGGTCACCACAACATGTAGGGGTCCCTGGTGTGAAGATGAAAGTTCCTACACAACCATCTAAACCCACCAGGGACCCGTACTGTGAAGCCTACTGGAAACCTCGTCGCCGACACTATCTGCCGTACCGCGGAAATCGGACTTGCCATCACCGGTGCCGCTGATACCGGAGCGTTGACCATCATTGAGGCCACGCCAGTAGCCGTTATCGGCGTGTGCCCGGACTGCGGACAGCCAGGAAAGCTGCGCGACCACACCACCCGTCGACTCGTTGATCTTCCTGTCGTTGGATTCCCCACTAGGCTGCACGTAACAGTCCCCAGATTCTTATGCACAGCCGTCTCATGTAAGAGAAAGATCTTCCAAGAATCTTTAACCTGCGCGGATGACGGCGCCAAACTCACTTATCGGGTCACCCGCTGGATCTTGCAACGCCTTGCTATTGACCGGATGAGTGTGTCAGCTACCGCCAAAGCACTCGGTGTGGGCTGGGACCTGGTCAACCAGGTCGCACTGGATGCCTGCCGCCAGCTTGTCTACGGCGACCCCTGCCACCTAGACGGGGTTCGCGTCCTCGGAGTCGATGAACACGTATGGAAACACACCAGAAAACCAGGTCAGGCATCAAACCTGGTGACCATACTTGTTGACCTCACCCCGCTGGTGGACGGGCGTGGGCCTGCTCGTTTGTTAGACATGCGACCGGGCAGATCCGCCCACGTGCTCAGCGGGTGGCTTAAAGAGCGCGACCCCAGCTTCCGGGAGCAGATACAGGTGGTGACCATGGATGGGTTCACCGGTTATGCCACCGCAGTTGAAGAGCAACTACCACAGGCGAATAAAGTCATGGACCCTTTCCATGTGGTGCATCTGGCAGCCGACAAGCTCACCAGTTGCCGACAAAGACTCCAACGTGAGACAACCGGGCGCCGCGGACGCAAAGATGACCCGCTGTACAAGCACCGGCGCACCCTGTTGACCAGGACGAACTATCTCACCGAGCGGCAAAAGCAACGCTTAGAAATGCTGTGAGCCACCGATGACGACTACGTGGCCCTAGAAGTAACGTGGCTGCTCTACCAAGACGTGATCGCAGCGTACGCGTATCCGAAGAAATCGGAAGGCAAAAAGCTCATGGAACGCATCATCCACACCCTGCGTAAAGGACTACCAAAAGGCTTAGAAGAGCTCGCCCAACTGGGACGCACCCTGTGGCGTCGACGCAAAGATGTGCTCGCCTACTTTGATATCGGCGCATCCAACGGTCCCGTTGAGGCAATCAACGGCAGACTCGAACACCTACGCGGCATCGCCCTGGGATTCAAAAACCTCAACCACTACATCTTGCGATGCCTCATCCACTCCGGACAACTACAGGACAAAATCAACGCACTCTAAAACCGGAAGGGCC
>NZ_KV818468.1:0-10834 GCF_001814945.1 Corynebacterium sp. HMSC066C02
GCTGAGGTAGGAACTAAACCCAGGACGCTTCAACTGGTGCCTGCGTGAAAGCTCATACGAGTACCTGAAACTGCTCGACAAAATCGCGCAACCACTCATCGTCACCACCGACGGGGCAGGCGGAGCCCTCAAGGCACTGCGCACTAAATGGCCCGACGTTGCCATTCAGCGCTGCCTAGTCCACGTCCAACGCAACACTTTTGCTGATATCAGCCGCAACCCGATTCACCCAGCCCATAAAGCAATCCGGAAACTGGGCTACATGCTTATCCAAGTACACAACCGTGAAGATGCTGCGCGGTTTACAGCTGCAGTCCACCACACCCGCATCACCTTTGCTGATTGGCTTAAAGAGCGAACCTACCGCAGTGCTATACCAGCAGGCCAAGTACCGAAATGGGTCAGCCCCAACCAGAAATGGTGGTACACCCACCGCAACGCCCGCAGGGCTCTAAAACGGCTAGAAAAGCTCATCCACACAGGACAGCTATTTACTTTCCTTGACCCGTCTAAAGGTGTCACACAAGACTTAAAAGCCACCACGAACCTGCTGGAAGGCGGCATCAACAAACAACTCAAAGACCTAGCAGGAAACCATCGTGGCATGTTCGATGAGCATCAGCGCATCACCATGGACTGGTGGCTCTACACCCACACCGAAGACCCTGTAGCGCCACTGGAGTTAGCCAAGCAACAAGACTTCGGACGCCAAGGAGAAAAAGCAGCACGCGCAGCCTGGGCAAAAGAAGAACTCACACGACGCGGCCACCCAGACGGGCGACCAGCCACATACGACATCCACATCGACAGCGAATGGAACCCCAGCTTAGGCATAAGAAAAGGCTGGGCCGGACGCTCCTAAATCCACACGAAATGTCCCTTAGTGCGACACGCCGCAAATCCACACAAAATGTCCCTTAAGCCCACGTCGTGTCCTAAGAAAAACTCACAAGCCATACAACGGGCTTAGGCTTAGGGAAAGCCAAAAACATCAATAACCCCGGCGATTTACTCCTACTTTTGTAGTGCAGGGATCGTTCCGAGGCTTTCAACAGAAAAACTAGCATATCCATAATGAATAATCCAGAATCCGCCCTACTACCACTATCTCAGTGGTTTTCATCTGCGCGCATGAGCCGTTACGCTGCCCATCCAACTCCAGAAGCGCTATACCTTTGGAATACTCACCTTACAAAGACCTATCTCGCCGACATTGAGCATCTCGAAGTGCTCCTCCGCAATTGCATCCACACCGCCCTAACGCGCAGATACGACGAACGGTGGTTTGACAACCATCGAATAAATTTCAGCAGTGAAGCAGCCAAGAGCATCCACAAAGCAATGAAGAGAGCCGGAGGGAGGAAAGCACCACCAGGAAAAATCATCGCTGAACTCAGTTTTGATTTCTGGCGCTTCCTCTTAAGTAGCCACTATCAGGCGAGCATCTGGCCGCAGATAGAAAAGGCATTGAAGGTAAAACCCGACGACAGACAGCAATTCGAAGAACTTGTAGTCATTATTTACAAAATGAGAAACAGGTGCTCTCACCACGAATCAATCGTCCAACAACACAATATCCCTGGTGAAATCGCACATCTTGACTCTGTTGATAACGCTATCCACATGGTAGCGAAATTCATTGATCCCGAAGCCGCGACGTGGATCAAGGATAATTCCAGAGTGCCAGCTCTACGAGTGCAACGACCTTAGTCACATATCTGAATGCCACGGCAACACTGGGACTGGGGGCATGTTGGCTTAAAAGAAAAAGGTGATGGCCCGCGCCTCGGGGGGTGTGCGCGGGCCATCGGTAACCCGGCATCGGGGGGGTGCGCCGGGGCAGGCCGCACTGTATATCGGGGCCTTGCACATGACATTATGGCACGCGAACCAAGAGATGACAACAGCGAAATCCAACATTCCTTGAGTTTTCTGGCAATATGTTTGCGCACTCCCGATTCTTCCTGCTAAGAGGCTACGATGAGCAGGGTAACTCGCACACAGACGGCAGGCCTTCCTCGATGACCGGTACCTCTTTTCCCACTGACGGCGCCACCCGCGCGGCCGCGTTCTTCGACTTGGATAAAACGATCATCGCCACATCCTCTGCCTATGCCTTCGGCCGCGAATTCATGCACAACGGTCTCATCACCCATGCCGAGGCGCTCCAGCTGTCTTTAGCCAAAGCCAGCTATATGCTCGCCGGGCACAGCAGTGAGCATATGGACACCACCCGGGATCAGCTCGCCGCCATGGCCGCCGGTTGGTCCGTTCAGGAAGTCCACGACATCGCGGTGGAGACCATGCATTCAGTAGTCACCCCCGCCATTTATGCGGAGGCACGCGCGCTTATCGACGCCCACCGCGCCGCCGGCCACGAGGTGGTGATCATCTCGGCGTCGGCAAGCGTGCTGGTCGAGCCCATCGCACAGGAGCTGGGCATCGAGCACGTCGTGGCCACCGAGCTCGCCGAGGAAGACGGCCGGTTCACCGGAGAGATTCTGTTTTATTGCAAAGGCGCCGCAAAAGCTGAGGCCTTAGCCCGCATGGCTAAACAGCTCAACGTCGACCCCGACGTATCTTTTGCTTATTCCGATTCCGCCACGGATATCCCGATGTTAGAGCAGGTTGGCCACCCCGTTGCCGTGAATCCAGACCGCTTGTTAAAGAAGCATGCCCTTGCCCATGACTGGGAAATCCGCACGTTTAAGCACCCCGTTCCGCTCTTCACCGCGCCCAGCGCCCGCGAGTTCGGTATCGGCTCAGCGGTCGTGGCCGGCATAGCGGCCCTCGTGGTCGGCGGTGTTTTCTTTGCGCGGCAGCAGCTGCGTGATTAGGCCGCTTGCGCGATGCCGTCGGCTTCGCGGGCGCCGGCTTCCCAGGCGTCGAAAAGCAGCGTGATAAGTGCCGCCGGATCTTCCTCGTAAGTATCCAGTGCCGCACGGTAGTCCGCGCGATGCCGGTTGAGGTAGGTCTCAGGCACGGCAAAGCCCCGCGGATCGAAACCGGTATGGATGGCTGCGGTGCGCGCGGCAACGAGCGCCACGACTGTGCTGCGCGCACCGAAAAACGAGCGCGCGGCAATCTCCGCGTGCAGCACCACCGGTAACAAGCGGTCAAAATCCACACCGGCCCCGCGCGTGATGAGCTGTGCTAGCGCCTGCGCCACCGCCGGATTCTGATCAGGGTGGCCCGCGCCACCCGCCGCAACATCAATGCTGGCCAGGATCTGCAGCGGAGCCCGCGCGAAGGTGCGCACGGTAGCAGCCTGTTTTTCGGGGGCAAGGAGGGAATAAGCGCTGACCGCGGGCGGGATACCGTCAGCCTCAAGCGGCGCACCGTCGATCGCCGCGGCCGCCCGCGCACCGCGCAAGAGCGACTCTGAAGAAATGACGTCGAACTTGCGCAAGCCCGCGGGCCGGCGGTGCACGCGCGCTAACGCTGAGGCGGCAGAAGCAGCTTTATCCTTCACCCCAGAAAGGGCCATCAGCGGGGTCAGCGGGTCAGAATGCGGCATACCCATTACAATAACGCCGTACCCACTTTGCGGGCCGCACCACATGAACGCTGGAAAGTTCATTACTATGGCCGATATAGATTGCGACAAAACAGTAGGAGTATTTAACCGTGAGCAACGACGGACTATTCACTGACGGGTCCAACAAGTTCGCCCCGAAGGTAGACAGCATTCCCTTGAGCGATGCGGATACCTCCCGCCGTGGCGAAGCATCCATCGGCCAGCTCGTATCCAACGCCACCGAGCAGATGTCCCAGCTGGTTCGATCCGAGGTCGAGCTAGCCAAGACAGAGCTCGCTGCTTCTGCCAAGAAGGGCGGCATCGGCGCGGGCATGTTCGGCGTGGCCGGCACCGTGGCGCTGTATAGCTCCTTCTTCTTTTTCTTCTTCCTGGCGGAGCTGCTCGCCGTGTGGCTCGACCGCTGGGCTGCCTTCCTGATTGTCTTCCTCATCATGGTCGTCCTGGCCGCCGTCGTGGCCTTCATCGGCTTCAAGCAGGTCAAGCAGGTCAAGGCCCCGGAGAAGACCATCGAGTCCACGAAGGAACTCAAGAAGCTGGTACCGGGTAAGGCTGAGAAGTCCATCGAGCGTGGCCTCTACACCTAAACCTTTAAGGTCCTTTTCAATCTCCCGCCCCGAGCACATGCGTTCGGGGCGGATTTCTTCTGTGCACCCTTCCCACGAAAGGCCCGCCCATGAATCCCCTACCGCCCTCCGTAGTGGAGCTTGACGGCCCCTTTGAGCACGAGTTCCTGCACACGCGCGGCATCCGCCTGCACGCCGCTACCGCTGGCGACCCGGATAACCCGCTGGTGCTGCTGCTCCATAGTTCCTTTGGTGGGTGGTTCGACTTCCGGAATGTCATTGCCCCGCTTGCCGCCGCAGGCTTCCACGTCGCCGCCCTCGATATGCGTGGTTTTGGCATGTCCGATAAACCACCGCTCGAACCCGGCCAGGATATCCGCGTGGCGGTTGGTGATGTCAGCGGTGCCATCCGCGCACTGGGTCACGACGATGCCTACCTAGTCGGCGCGGATACCGGCGGTGCGGTGGCATGGGCGCTGGCCACCGAGCGGCCCGAACGGGTACGCGGGCTGGTCTCCGTATCGGCAGCGCACCCGGCAGATTTACGCCGCGCCGTCGCCGCACGCCCCTGGGACTTCGGGTGGGTCCTCCTGCGCGCAGCGTTGTGCCGCATGGGAAAAATTGGCGCCCCGAGACTCCTACTGCGGGAGTCCACCTACCTTCGGGAGATGGATCTCGACGCCCTCGGATCCTTCAACGGCGCCGAGCGCGAGGAGGCCCTGCGCCTGCGCGTGACGTCGTCACGCATAGGAAACGTCCGCCGGGGAATCATCTGGAACCACCGACTGCGTACCGCTGTGGTTCCGCTGAGTTGGCTCGAGCTCACCGTGCAGTGCCCGACGCTGTTCATTCATGCCGATCAGATGCTGTGGCGGCCAGTTGCGCGGCGGGCGGCGCGGCGCTGCCGTGGGGGTTTCACCGCCACCACTATCCCCGGGTCCAAGAACCTGCCCTATCTTGAGAACCCGCATGGTTTTACTCAGACCATTATCCAATGGTTGCGAGATAGGTAACATTCACCGCCCTCCGTGCCCCACCCCTCTCAGGGGGATGGGGACTTTTTTAATTCGTTGACAAAACCGCAGGTTAAGAAAGAATACCTACCGCCCTATAGCTTTTATCACAGGACATATTTTTCAATTCCTTGTATATGAGACGAGCCACGCGGTAGCTTCATATAAAACCAACATCACAGGTTTTCTACATCTTTCGCACCACGGAGGTCTAAGCCCTACATGACGCTCAAGAAGACACTCGCTGCTCTCTCTGTCGCTACCCTGCCGCTCACCCTCGCGGCCTGTGGTGGCGACAACTCCGGTTCAGACTCTGCTTCCGGCTCCGGTGATGGAATCGTCACCGTCAACGGCTCCGAGCCGCAGAACCCGCTCATCCCGGCCAACACCAATGAGACCGGCGGCGGACGTATCGTCGATTCCATCTACGCCGGCCTGGTCTACTACGACGGTGACGGCGAAGCTCAGAACGAGCTGGCTGAATCCATCGAGCCGAATGACGACAACACCGAGTTCACCGTCAAGCTCAAGGAGTCGAAGTTCTCCGACGGCTCCCCGGTCACCGCGAAGAACTTCGTGGACGCCTGGAACTACGCCGTGGCCAACGACCAGCTCAACGCTTCCTTCTTTGCCAACATCAAGGGCTTCGAGGAAGGCGTCGAAAAGATGGAGGGCCTCAAGGTCGTCGACGACCACACCTTCACCATCGCCCTGAACAGCCCGGAGCAGGACTTCCCGGCACAGTTGGGCTACTCCGCGTTCTACCCGCTGCACGAGTCTGCCCTGGAAGACATGGATGCCTTCGGCCAGAACCCGATTGGCAACGGCCCGTACAAGCTGTCCGAGTGGAACCACAACCAGGACGCCACCGTCGTTCCGAATGAGGAGTACAAGGGTGGCCAGACCCCGCAGAACGACGGCATCAAGTTCGTCTTCTACGCCTCCCAGGACGCCGCTTACGCCGATCTGCTCTCCGGCAACCTCGACGTTCTCGACGCCGTTCCGGACTCCGCTTTCGACGTCTACGAGGCCGACCTCGGCGACCGTGCAGTGAACCAGCCGACTGCTATCTTCCAGTCCTTCACCTTGGGCGAGAACCTCGAGCACTACTCCGGCGAAGAAGGCGTGCTGCGCCGCCAAGCCATCTCCTATGCCATCAACCGCGAGGAGATCACGGACACCATCTTCAAGGGCACCCGCACCCCGGCCAAGGACTTCACCTCCCCGGTTATGCCGGGCTACTCCGAGGACATCAAGGGCAACGAAGTCCTTGAGTACGATCCGGAGAAGGCCAAGGAACTGTGGGCTGAGGCCGACAAGCTCAACAAGTGGGATAACCCGACCCTGGAGATTGCCTACAACTCCGACGGCGGCCACAAGAGCTGGGTGGATGCAACCACCAACTCCATCAAGAACACCCTCGGCATCGAGGCTGTTGGCGCACCGTACCCGGACTTCAAGTCCCTGCGCGATGAGGTGACCAACCGCACCATCAAGACCGCCTTCCGCACCGGCTGGCAGGCGGACTACCCGAGCCAGGCCAACTTCCTGGCCCCGCTGTACAAGACGAACGGTTCCTCCAACGACGGTGACTACACCAACCCGGAGTTTGACAAGCTTCTCGACGAAGCCCTGACCTCCACCTCTGAGGAAGACGCCATCAAGAAGTACACCGAGGCCCAGGAAGTCCTGTTCAAGGACCTGCCGGCTATCCCGCTGTGGTACTCCAACGCCACCGGTGGCTACTCCGAGAACGTCGACAACGTCGTCTTCTCCTGGAAGTCCCAGCCGGTGTACTACAACATCACCAAGAAGTAACGCCACCCCTGGCCACTTCGCACGACCCCCGCAACCTCCATGGAGCGGGGGTCGCCCCGCGTTTTCACCCCCAAAGTGTGATTAGAAACGCGCTATAGATTTCTCGAAGCGTGGGATCACACATTAGAATTCTCGTAAGCTATGCCCCGCGTCCCGACGCTGGCAAGCACCTGCCCCACAACGAGTAAAGGACCACACTATGCTGCGCTATATCGGGCGCCGAGTGCTCCAGATGATTCCGGTGTTCTTCGGAGCTACCTTGCTCATCTATGCGCTCGTCTTCTTGATGCCCGGCGATCCTGTCGAAGCCCTTGGCGGTGACCGCGGCCTTACCGAGGCTGCCCGTGCCCGCATCGAGGCCGAATACAACCTCGACAAGCCGTTCATCATTCAGTATCTGCTCTATATCAAGGGCATCTTCATGCTGGACTTCGGTACGACCTTCTCCGGGGTTCCCGTAACCCAGGTGATGGCTAACGCCTTCCCGGTTACTGTAAAGCTGACCGTCATGGCCATTATCTTTGAGTCCGTCTTCGGCATCCTCTTCGGTGTCTTCGCCGGTATGCGCCGCGGCGGCTTCTTCGATTCCACCGTGCTGGTCATCTCCCTGCTCGTCATCGCGGTGCCTTCCTTCGTCATCGGCTTTGTCTTCCAGTACCTCGTGGGCATTAAGTGGGGCGTCTTGCCGGTTACCGTCGGCGCTAACGCCACAGTGAAGTCTCTCCTCATGCCGGCCATGGTGCTCGGCGCGCTCTCCTTGGCGTACGTCATCCGCCTGACCCGCCAGTCCGTGGCGGAGAACCTGCGCGCCGATTACGTGCGCACCGCCCGCGCCAAGGGGCTGTCCAACGGCGCGGTGACCCGCCGCCACGTGCTGCGCAATTCGCTGATTCCCGTGGCCACCTTCATCGGCGCCGACATCGGTGCGCTCATGACCGGCGCCATCGTGACCGAGGGCATCTTCGGTATCAACGGCGTCGGCGGCACCATGTACCAGGCCATTCTGCGTGGTGAGCCGACCACAATCGTCTCCTTCACCACCGTGCTGGTGATCATCTACATCATCGCCAACCTGCTCGTTGACCTCCTGTACGCCGTACTTGATCCGAGGATCCGCTATGCCTAATTTCGAGAAAACCACTCCCCACCCGGGCCAAGAGCACTTCGTCTCGGAAACCGATGAAACGGGTCTCGGCGCGGTCGATGCCGTCAAGGACGAGTCCGCGCCTTCCTCCCAGTGGGGGGAGGCATGGCGCTACCTGCGCCGTCGCCCACTGTTCTGGATTGCGGCCGTGATGATTCTCGTGGCCATCCTCCTAGCCATCGCACCGGGTCTTTTCACTAGCACCGACCCGCGCCTATGCGAGCTGTCCAAGTCCCTCGCCCCCGCCGAGCCAGGCCACCCCTTCGGCTTCAACCGCCAAGGCTGCGATATCTACGCCCGCGTGATTTACGGTGCGCGCGCGTCGGTAGCCGTCGGCGTCCTCACCACGCTGCTCGTCGTAGTGCTTGGTTCAATGATCGGCGCTATCGCCGGCTTCTTCGGCGGCTGGATCGACTCTGTTCTCTCCCGCATCACCGACATCTTCTTCGCCATCCCGCTGGTGCTCGCCGCCATCGTGGTCATGCAGATGTTCAAGGAGCACCGCACCATCGTCACGGTGGTCTTGGTGCTCGGCCTCTTCGGCTGGGTCTCCATTGCCCGCATCACGCGCGGCGCGGTGGTCTCCATCAAGAACGAGGAATTCGTGCAATCCGCGCGCTCCATCGGTGCGTCGAGCTGGCGCATCTTGTTCAGCCACATCCTGCCGAATGCGGCCGCGCCCATCATCTCCTACGCCACCGTGGCGCTGGGCACCTACATCGTCGCGGAGGCCACCTTGTCCTTCCTGGGCATCGGCCTGCCGCCGACGTTCGTGTCCTGGGGCGGAGACATTTCCGACGCGCAGGCTTCCCTGCGCGTCGCTCCGGCAGTCCTGTTCTACCCGGCGGGCGCTTTGGGCCTAACCGTGTTGAGCTTCATCATGATGGGTGACGTCGTCCGCGATGCACTCGATCCGAAGGCGAGGAAGCGCTAATGACTAACTCTCCACTTCTTGAAATGAAGGATGTCCATATCTCCTTCACCACCTCCACCGGTGTGGTTGAGGCAGTGCGTGGCGTCAACATGTCCATCTACCCTGGCCAGTCCGTGGCCATCGTGGGCGAGTCCGGTTCCGGTAAGTCCACCACCGCGATGTCCATCCTCGGCTTGCTACCGGGCACCGGCAAGGTTACCGGCGGCCAGATCCTTTTTGAGGGCGAGGACATCACTCACTACAACAACAAGCAATTCGAATCGCTGCGCGGTGACAAGATTGGCCTGGTCCCGCAGGATCCGATGTCCAACCTCAACCCAGTGTGACGCATCGGCACGCAAGTTGAGGAGTCTCTCAAGGCCAACCACGTGGTGGAGGGTTCCAAGCGCCACGAACGCGTGGTGGAGCTTCTGGAGGAAGCCGGGCTTCCCGACGCCGAACGCCGCGCCAAGCAGTACCCCCACGAGTTCTCTGGTGGTATGCGCCAGCGCGCGCTCATCGCGATTGGCCTGGCCGCACGCCCGAAGTTGCTCATCGCCGACGAGCCCACCTCCGCCCTCGACGTGACGGTGCAGAAAACCATCCTGGACCACCTGGAGCACCTCACCGAGGAGCTGGGTAACGCGGTGCTCTTCATTACCCACGACCTCGGTCTGGCGGCCGAGCGCGCGGAGCACCTCATCGTGATGCACCGCGGCCGCATCGTCGAGTCGGGCCCCTCGCGAGAGATTCTGCGCTCCCCGCAGCACCCCTACACGCGCCGGCTTGTCGACGCCGCCCCCTCCCTCGCCTCCTCCCGCATCCGCGCGGCCAAGGAAGCTGGTGTGGAGGCCAAGGAGCTGAAGTCGGGTGAGGCGATCGGCGCCGCCTCCGAGTCTGGTTCCACCGCTGCAGATTCCGCTGCAGGTTCATCTTCCGCGGCTCAGGCCCCGGTCATCTCGGTTCGTAACCTCACCAAGGAATTCGATATCCGCGGCCAGCGCGGCGGCAAGAAGCTGCTGAAGGCCGTCGATGATGTCTCCTTCGACATCCGCCGCGGCACCACCCTGGCGCTGGTGGGCGAGTCCGGTTCCGGCAAGTCCACGGTGGCCAACATGGTGTTGGGCTTGCTGGAGCCGACCTCCGGCACCATCGAATTCGAGGGCCGCGATACGTCGACGTTATCGAAGCAGGAACTGTTCAAGCTCCGCCGCAAGATGCAGGTGGTCTTCCAGAACCCCTATGGTTCGCTGGATCCGATGTACTCGATTTATAAGTGCATCGAGGAACCTATGGCCCTGCACAAGGTGGGCTCGCGCAAGGAACGCGAGGCCCGCGTGGCCGAGCTTCTCGACATGGTCTCCATGCCTCGCTCCGCCATGCGCCGCTACCCCAACGAGCTTTCCGGCGGCCAGCGCCAGCGCATCGCCATTGCCCGCGCGCTGGCTCTGCGCCCGGAGGTCATCGTCCTCGATGAGGCTGTCTCCGCCCTCGACGTCCTGGTGCAGAACCAGATCATTCAGCTCCTCGCGGAGCTGCAGTCGGAGCTCAGCCTGTCGTATCTCTTCATCACTCACGACCTCGCGGTGGTCCGCCAGACGGCCGACGACGTCGTAGTCATGAAGAAGGGCCAGGCCGTCGAACAGGGCACCGCCGACGATATCTTCGAAAACGCCCAGCAGGAATACACCCGCAACCTCATCAACTCGGTTCCGGGCATGCACCTAGAAATCGGCACCGGCCACTAGCTCACGCACCACCCACGCCGACTGACCCGTCAACCGTCTTCCGGTTGGCGGGTCTCGTTCTTTAAGAGCTAAAGGGCCCGCTGCTCCCGCTGTATCT